>NZ_JBWKFM010000017.1:7133-118589 GCF_056434285.1 Streptomyces sp. NPDC044063 | reverse complement strand
CGCCGTCCCTCTCGTCCTCGCCGGCCCGGCCACCCCGGGCGTCCTCGGCAGCCCACGAGTCCCAACCGTCACGACTGCCCCGACCATCCGGGCCGACCCCGCCGTCCCTCTCGTCCTCGCCGACCCGGCCACCCCGGGCGTCCTCGGCAGCCCACGAGTCCCAACCGTCACGGCTGCCCCGGCTGTCCGGGCCGACCTCGCCGTCCCTCTCGTCCTCGCCGGCCCGGCCACCCCGGGCGTCCTCGGCAGCCCACGAGTCCCAACCGTCACGACTGCCCCGACCATCCGGGCCGATCCCGCCGTCCCTCTCGCCCTCGCCGGCCCAGGCACCCCCGCCTGCCTGAGGATCTCCCGCGACCTGGGCGTCGCGACCGTCCCGGTCGCCCCCGGCGACCCCAGCGGCCTCGGGGTCCCCACCGTCCCAGTCGTCCCCGGCAGCCCCGACATCACTGCCGACCCGGGCTCCCCGGGCATCGCGGCCATCCCAGCCGGCTCCGGCAGCCCAGGCGTCCCCACCGGCCTGGTCGTGCCCACCGTCCCGATCGTCCCCGGCAGCCCCAAGGTCACTGCCGACCCGAGCAGCCCCGGCGTCGCGGCCATCCCAGCCAGCCCAGGCGTCCCCGCCGTCCTGGTCGTCCCCGGCGGCTCCGATGTCCCTGCCTGCCCGGGCACCTTCCCGGCCTGGCCCAGCGGCCCGGGCATGCCCACCGTCCCGGTCGTTCCAGGCAGCCCCGATGTCCCTGCCTGCCCCGGTGTCCCCGGAAGCCCAGGCGTCGCGGTCTTCCCGGCCCTCTCCGGCAGCCCGGACGTCGCGGTCGTCCCCGTCGGCGTCGGCAGCCGAGGCCGCCCCGCCGTCCCTGGGGTCCCACCCGTCGCCGACAGCCGAGCCGTCCCGGCCGACCCCGGCGTCGCGGCCGGCCCGACCATCCCCCGCCACCCAGGCATCCCTCACATCTCCCGCGGCCCCGGCCGCCCCGACCCCCCATTCCCGGGCATCGCCGGTGCCCGCCATGGCAGCCGTGTCCCGGGCCGCGTCGTCCGCCGCACCGGGACCGCCCTCGGCCGCAGCCGATCGGGCCTTCCGGCCGTCCTCCCGTCCGCCCCGGCCGTCAGCCCCCTCGGCGGCCCGGCCGCTCGCCCGCCCCGAAGCCGCGCTGTCCCCGCCCCGGGCGGAACCCGTCCCGCTTCCCCCGGCCCCGGCCCCCGCCGACAGCCCGGTGGCCTCCCCGTCGAGCTCCCACTCGATGTCGACCCACCCCTCGGCCTTCTCGACGGCGTCGGCGTCGGCCGCGCCGGCACCGGCCATGTCCACGCCGTCCTCATCGACGTCACGGCTCCCCGGCCCGGCCTCCAGCGCGGCGGCCCCCGGGACCGCCGCGCCCGGTGGGGGGCCGTCCGCCGGGAGGAGGATGCGGAGGAGTTCGAGGCGGTCGGCCAGGCCCAGGGGGACCCGGCGCCAGAACCAGGGGCCGAATTCGGCGAGGCCGCCCAGCGCGGGGGCCGACTCCGCGTCGAAGCCACCTGCCGCGAGGGAGCGGGCCGTGACACGTTCGGCGAGGAGCCGCAGCACGCCCAGGTACGGCGTGGCGTCCGGGACGCGCAGCAGCGTCTCACCGAGGAGGTGGGCGGCCCACCAGGCGGGGTCGGCGAGGGGGGCGCTGCCGCCCTTCTCCTTGGCCTCGGCGGCTGTCGCCCGCTGGGCGAGGGTCTCGACCGCGTGGACGAGGGCGCTGAGGCGGCGCGAGAGCTCGGTCGGCCCCGAGCGGCGGGCGAGCAGGAGGAGCGCCTGGAGGACAGGGCCGATGCGGTGCCGGGGCACGGGCAGCGGCCGGGGCGGCTCGGCCCGGTCGCCGCGCCGGCGCCGCCGGCCGGCGGCGGAGCGCGCGGCGCCGCCGGAGCCGGGCGGGGGCGGTACGTGGCCCTCGGGCGCCGGTACGGGGCCGCCGCCGGCGCGCGAGGGCAGGCGGACGGCGGCCTCGGCGGGCGGGCCCTCGGGTTCGTACCAGCGGTGGATCAGCGCGTGGAGGGCGGCGTCGAGGTCGAGGTGGGTGCCCTGCAACCAGTCGGCGAACTCCTCGTGGGCGAAGCGGTAGCCGGAGCCGGCCGGCACGAGGAGGCCCTCGGTGAGGACGGCGGAGGCCCAGCCCGTGCGCCAGGGGAAGAGCTCCTCGAAGGACTCCCGTTCCAGCTCCCCCTGCCCCGGCCCCAGACAGCGCCGGGCGGCCTCGTGGACCTGCCCGGCCACCCGGGCGGCGAGCCGCTGGACGGCCGCGCCGCGCAGCGGGGGCCGGCGGGCGGCGGCGAGCCGGACGGCGATGCGCAGGCAGATCAGGTCGAGGTGGGCGGCGAAGACGTCCCAGCGGCCGGGGGCGGCCTCGCCGGTGCCGCCGGCGCCCGCGGTGCCGTCCGGGAGCGCGGCCCGGACCTCGGCGAGCAGCCGGAGGGCGAGGGGGTGGCCGGCGTCGGCGGGGTCGATGGCGTCCGGTGGGATGCCGTAGGAGGCGCGGACCTCGGCGGCCTGGCCGGGGGAGAGCGCGGGCAGCCGGGAGCAGGGCGGCAGGGCGCGCGGGCCCGGCGTGGTGGGCAGGCCGCCGGTGCCGGAGACGTGGAGGGCCTCGCGGGGGAAGAGGGCGCCGGCGGTCTCCCAGTGCTCGGGGCGGCAGGCGACGATCAGGCGGGTGGCGTGGGTCCGGAGCCAGTCGGCGGTGGCGGCCGTCCAGGCGGGCAGGGCGTGGGCGAGGACGGGCGGCATCTCCTCCGGTCCGTCGAGGAGGACGAGCAGAGGGCGCCCCATGCGGCGGGCGAGCTCGGCGACGGCCTCGGGGGTGGCGGCGGAGGTGTCCCCGAAGGTGCCGGCGGGGCCCGCCGAGGCGGTGACGATGCGGCCGGCGGCGGCGAGGGCGCGGGCGAGGGCGTCGCGGACGCTCTCGTCGCCCACCATGAGGTCGGCGCCGCGCAGCCAGAGGGTGGGCGCGGGCTCGGCGCCGCGCGCCCGGCGCCCGGCCAGTGCGCCGAGCTCGGTGGTGCGGCCCGTGCCGGGGTCGCCGACCAGGCCGAGGACGTAGGCCCGGCCGCCGGGGTCGCCGGGTTCGACGTCGAGGAAGCGGGCGAACTCGCGCTCGGTCTCGGGGCGCTCCACGGGGTCGCGCCAGACCCGAGGGGTGACGACCGAGCCCAGGGCGGTGGCGGTGAGCTGGAGGGCGCCCGCGAGGTTCAGGTCGGGGCCGAAGGCCGGGACGCCGGCGGAGTTGCGGTGGAGCAGCTGGGAGAGCGGCCCGTCGGGGTCGGCCGCGGCGGCGGCGCGCAGGGGGATCGCGAATCCGGCGGCCCTCCGCTCGGCCTGGAGCGCGGTACCGAGGACGGCGATGACGGCCCCGCTGGCGGCGTCGAACACGGGCCCGCCGGTGGCCTCCTCCCCCAGCCGCAGCCCGGCGCGCTCGGACAGCGAGAGCTCCAGCGCCGCACCGAGGAGGTGGAAGCGGTCGGTGGCGGTGTAGGTGACGGGGACGTCGCCGACGATGCGGGCGTTGTGCCAGCGGCCGGCGCGCATCCGTACGTCCTTGCCGCCCTCGACGCGCTCGGCCGCGGCGACCGGCAGCGGGGGCACGCACAGGCCCTCGGTGCGGACGAGGGCCAGGTCGCACTCGGGGAGCGCGATGACGTCGTCCGCGGAGACGACGCAGGTCAGCTCGCCGTGGGCGTGCAGGACAAGGCGGGCGAGGCCGTCGACCGCCTCATGGCTGGTGATCAGTGTGCCGCGGTCGTCGGCGAGGAATCCCGTGCCCCGCGCGCGACCGGCGAGGTCGCGGATGCGTACCAGCGACTCTTCGGCATCGGTCCGCCGACCGTTCATTCCCGTCGAACCTCCCGCCGTGCTCGTGCACACGACGGTAGGCAGCGGATGATCGGCGAGACCAGATCACATCCTGAACGCGCCCCCTTCCACCCCCCTGGTTCACTCCGAGCGCCTGCCCGTTGGGGTGAATCATCCGTCCCGGATGGATAGAGACCAGTGGGAGGGGGATCGTGGGGCGGGGAACGCGCGACACGCGCTCCCCGCCCCACGGTGTGACGGCATCACCGCCGGCCGACCGGACCGGCCGACCGGACGAGGACCGGCCGGACGAAGACTGGCCGGACGAAGACCGGCCGCCCGGACGAAGACCGCCAGGCCTAGACGAAGACCGCCAGGCTCTTGGCCTTGCCGCCCTGGTTCTCCACCAGCACGAGGAAGCGGCCGTCGGGGCCGAAGACCGCGATCGGGCCGGTGGTGTCGAACGGCGGCACCTTGATCCGGACGCCGTTGCCCAGCAGGCGGGCCTGCTCGGCGTTCACGTTCCAGCGCTGGAAGGCGGCCTCGGCCGCCTCGGCGACGGGCATCACGGTCAGCTCCTCCTGGAGCTGCTCGAGCGTCCGCGCGTTCCCGATGCCGTACGGGCCGACCCGGGTGCGCCGCAGGGCCGTGAGGTGGCCGCCGACGCCCGTGTCGGCGCCCAGGTCGCGGGCCAGGGCCCGGACGTAGGTGCCGGACGAGCAGACGACGGAGACCAGCAGGTCCTGCACCGGAGTGCCGTCCTCGGCCGCACCGGGGTGCACGGCGTGCACGGTGAAGGACGAGACGGTCACCGGGCGGGCGGGGATCTCGAACTCCTCGCCCTCCCGCGCCCGCTTGTACGACCGCACACCGTCGATCTTGATCGCGCTGACCTTGGACGGCACCTGCATGATGGCGCCCGTGAGCTTGGCGATCCCGGCGTCGATGGCCTCGCGGGAGACCCCGGAGGCGTCGGTGGAGGAGGTGATCTCCCCCTCCGCGTCGTCCGTGACCGTGTTCTGGCCGAGCCGGATCGTCGCCACGTACTCCTTCTCGGTCAGCGCGAGGTGACCGAGGAGCTTGGTGGCACGCTCGACACCGAGGACGAGCACACCGGTCGCCATCGGGTCGAGCGTCCCCGCGTGGCCGACACGCCGGGTGCGGGCGATGCCCCGCATCTTGGCGACGACGTCGTGCGAGGTGAAGCCGGCCGGCTTGTCGACGATGATCAGGCCGTCCGGGCCGCTGTACTTCTGCTTCATTCGGCGGCGGCGTCCTTGTCGTCCCCGTCACCGGGCTTGCGGTACGGGTCGGCCTCGCCGGCGTACCGGGCGCCCGAGGAGGCCTGGCGCACCTGGGCGTCCGAGGCGCGCGCCTTGTCGAGGAGGTCCTCGATGGTCCGGGCGTTCTCCGGCAGGGCGTCCGCCACGAAGGTCAGCGTCGGCGTGAACTTCGTCCCCGCGGCACGGCCGACCTCGGAGCGCAGGATGCCCTTGGCGCTCTCCAGGCCCGCGGCCACGCCGGCCCGCTCCTCGTCGTCGCCGTAGACCGTGTAGAAGACCGTAGCCTCCCGCAGGTCGCCGGTGACCCGGGTGTCCGTGATGGTCACGTGCGAGCCCAGTCGCGGGTCCTTGATTCCGCGCTGCAGCTTCTGGGCGATCACCTCGCGGATGAGGTCCGCCAGCCTCTTCGCCCGCGCGTTGTCGGCCACTGGTCCGTCTCCTTCTCGTCTTCCAGCATCGTGCTCTCGGCGCCAGCCGACCGGTCAGTCGTCATGGTCGCCGTGGTACCGCCGTCGTACCGACAGCAGCTCCACTTCAGGACGTGCGGCGACCCAGCGCTCGCAGCGGTCCAGTAGGTCTGTGAGGTGCCCCGCGTCCCCGGAGACCGCCGCCACACCGAGGGTGGCCCGGCGGTAGAGGTCCTGGTCGCCGACCTCCGCCACGCTCACCGCGAATTTGCGGTGGAGCTCGGCGACGATCGGACGGACGACGGAGCGCTTCTCCTTCAGCGACCGTACGTCACCGAGGAGAAGATCGAAGGACAGTGTCCCTGCGTACATGCGTTACGGGTGAGGCCCACCCGGGAGGCGTGCGATGGCTCCCCCAGCGGAGGCTGGCGGAGTGTGCGTCCGTACGTGCGACCGGATGGTTCGCGGTGTACGGACTCTTCGAACCGTACACGCAACGGCCGGGGCCGATCGACGGAAATATGATCCGCCGACCGGCCCCGGTCACGCCACACGGGTGGCTGCACGGCTCAGCCGCGCGGCTTCTCCCGCATCTCGTACGTCGCGATGACGTCGTCGATCTTGATGTCGTTGAAGTTTCCGAGGTTGATACCACCCTCGAAGCCTTCGCGGATCTCGGTGACGTCGTCCTTGAAACGACGCAGACCGACGATGGTGAGGTCCTCGGCCACGACCTTGCCGTCGCGGATGAGGCGCGCCTTGGTGTTGCGCTTGACCTCGCCGGAGCGGATGAGGACACCCGCGATGTTGCCCAGCTTGGACGAGCGGAAGATCTCGCGGATCTCCGCCGTACCGAGCTCGACCTCTTCGTACTCCGGCTTCAGCATGCCCTTGAGGGCCGCCTCGATCTCCTCGATCGCCTGGTAGATGACCGAGTAGTAACGGACGTCGACGCCCTCGCGCTCGGCCATCTGCGTGGCACGGCCCTCGGCGCGGACGTTGAAGCCGATGACGATGGCGTCGGAGCCGGTCGCCAGGTTGATGTCCGACTCGGTGACCGCACCCACACCGCGGTGCAGCACGCGGATCTCGACCTCTTCGCCGACGTCGAGCTGGAGCAGCGAGGACTCGAGAGCCTCCACCGAACCGGACGCGTCGCCCTTGATGATGATGTTGAGATCCTGCACCAGACCGGCCTTGAGCACCTTGTCGAGGTCCTCGAGGGACACCCGGCGGGTGCGCTTGGCGAAGGCGGCGTTGCGCTCGCGCGCGGCGCGCTTCTCGGCGATCTGGCGGGCCGTGCGGTCCTCGTCGACGACGAGGAAGTTGTCGCCGGCGCCCGGGACGTTGGTCAGACCCAGGACGAGGACCGGGGTCGACGGACCCGCCTCGTCCACGTTCTGGCCCTTGTCGTCGAGCATGGCGCGGACACGGCCGTAGGCGTCACCGGCGACCATCGTGTCGCCGACGCGGAGGGTACCGCGCTGGACGAGGACGGTGGCCACGGCGCCGCGACCGCGGTCGAGGTGGGCCTCGATCGCGATGCCCTGCGCGTCCTGCTCCGCGTTGGCGCGCAGGTCGAGCGCGGCGTCGGCGGTGAGGACGACGGCCTCGAGCAGCTTGTCGATGTTCAGACCCTGCTTGGCGGAGATGTCGACGAACATCGTGTCGCCGCCGTACTCCTCGGCCACCAGACCGAACTCGGTCAGCTGACCGCGGACCTTGGTCGGGTCGGCGCCCTCGACGTCGATCTTGTTGACCGCGACCACGATCGGCACGTCGGCCGCCTTGGCGTGGTTCAGGGCCTCGATCGTCTGCGGCATGACACCGTCGTTGGCCGCCACCACGAGGATCGCGATGTCGGTCGACTTCGCACCACGGGCACGCATGGCGGTGAACGCCTCGTGACCCGGGGTGTCGATGAAGGTGATCTTGCGCTCTTCGTCGTTGACCTCGGTGGCGACCTGGTAGGCACCGATGTGCTGGGTGATGCCACCGGCCTCGCCCGCGACCACGTTGGTCTTGCGGATCGCGTCGAGGAGTCGCGTCTTACCGTGGTCGACGTGACCCATGACGGTCACGACCGGCGGACGCGCGACGAGCATCTCCTCGCCGCCCTCGTTCTCACCGAACTCGATGTCGAACGACTCGAGGAGCTCGCGGTCCTCCTCCTCGGGGCTGACGATCTGAACCTGGTAGTTCATCTCGCCGCCGAGGAGCTGCAGCGTCTCGTCGGAGACGGACTGCGTGGCCGTGACCATCTCGCCGAGGTTCATCATCACGGCGACGAGCGACGCCGGGTTGGCGCCGATCTTCTCCGCGAAGTCGGTGAGGGAGGCACCGCGCGACAGGCGAATGGTCTCGCCGCCGCCGCGGGGCAGCATCACGCCGCCCACGGACGGGGCCTGCATGGCCTCGTACTCCTGGCGACGCTGGCGCTTGGACTTGCGGCCACGACGGGCCGGACCGCCGGGACGGCCGAAGGCACCCTGCGTGCCACCACGGGCACCCGGGCCACCGGGACGACCGCCGAAGCCGCCGGGACGACCGCCGCCGAAGCCGCCGCCGCCACCGCCGGGGCCACCGCCACCGGGACGACCGGCGAAGCCGCCGCCGCCACCGGGACGACCGCCGCCACCGGGACCGGCCGGACGACCGGCGAAGCCGGGACGACCGGCACCGCCGCCGGGACGACCGGCACCGCCGCCGGGACCGCGACCGCCGCCACCGGGGCCCGGACGCGGGCCGGCAGCCGGACGCTGCGGCATCATGCCCGGGTTCGGGCGGTTACCGGCGGGGGCACCACCGGGACGCGGGGCGCCACCGGGAGCCTGCGGACGGGGCATGCCGCCCGGGGTGGGACGGGGACCCTGACCCTGCGGGCGCGGGGCACCGCCGGGACCGCCCTGCGGGCGCGGGGCACCGGGGCCGCCGGCACCCGGACGCGGGGCGCCACCCGGACGGGGGGCCTGCGGACGGGCCATACCGGTGGAGCCACCGGAGGTGAAGGGGTTGTTGCCCGGACGGGGACCGGCCGGACGGGCGCCACCGGGACGCGGGGCGCGCTCGCCGCCACCCTGACGGGGGCCGCGGTCGCCGCGGTCACCACGGTCGCCGGGACGGCCGGCGTCACGCTGGCCGCCGGGACCCGGACGGGCGCCGGGGCGCGGGCCGGGCGTGGCACCGGGACGCGGCGCGGGCGCGGCCGGACGCTCGGCGGCCGGCGCGGAGAACTCCGCGGCGGGCACCGGGGTCACCGGGGCGGGCTTGGCCGGAGCCGCCGGAGCGGGCTTCGGGCCCGGACGCGGACCGGGGGTCGGCGCGGGGCCGGCACCGGGGGTCGCGGGCTTCGGGGCCGCGGCCGGCTTGGGGGCCGGGGCGGCGGGACGGGGGGCCTGGGCGCCGGGAGTGGGGGCACCAGGCTTCGCGGGCGCCTTGCGCGGCGCCGCGGGCTTCGCAGCGGACTTGCCGGCGCTGCCGCCGGGCCCCTGCAATGCGTCAGTCAACTTACGGACGACCGGCGCCTCGATGGTCGAGGACGCCGAACGGACGAATTCACCAAGTTCTTGGAGCTTGGCCATGACGACCTTGCTCTCCACTCCGAACTCCTTGGCGAGTTCGTATACCCGGACCTTAGCCACTTCGCTCCTTCTAGGTCCGGGTGTCCGCCGGACCGTCGCTACTTCATGGGCGTACTCATCGCGTACTCATCGAGTGCTCATCGCAATCTCGACCTACTTCCAACTCGCGAGGTACCTGACAGTGGTCATCCCCGCGCGTGCGCGGGGCCGTTCTCCTGCTGGGCGGTCTGCTCGACGTACGTGCGCAGTGCCGCCGTGTCGAGCGGTCCCGGGATTTTGAAGGCCCGGGGGAACGCCCGGCGGCGTACCGCCAGATCGAGGCAGACCAGTGTGGGGTGCACGGAGGCACCCCGGCCGGGCAGCGTACCGCGAGGATCGGGGACGCAGGCGCCCTCGATCACCACGGTCCGCAGCAGTTCGCCCTTGGCCGCTCGCTCCCGGCACCCCACACAGGTGCGCTCAGGGCATGCGCGGGCATGCGTCCGGCCAGACACTGGTTAAGTCTACCTCCCCACGCCGACCTCACCCCTTCGGGGCACTGATCGTGCGCGTATGCGTTTCGGCCAAGATCGGCCAGGGATACAGGCCTGGATCAGGCCCCGCACGGGGCGGCACGGTGCGTCATGGTCGTTTTACGGACCGATTCACCGGGCGGGCGGACCGCTCGGGGGCGCTACCGCGCGCCCCCTGCCGCTTCCGTGCGCCTTTACTCGCCCTGCTGCTGCTCGGTGTCCGGGCGGATGTCGATCCGCCAGCCGGTCAGCCGGGCCGCGAGCCGGGCGTTCTGCCCTTCCTTGCCGATGGCGAGGGAGAGCTGGTAGTCCGGCACCGTCACCCGGGCGGAGCGGGCGGCGAGGTCGACGACCTCCACCTTGCTCACCCGTGCGGGGGACAGCGCGTGGGCGACGAGCTCCGCCGGGTCGTCCGACCAGTCGACGATGTCGATCTTCTCGCCGTGGAGCTCGGCCATGACCGCGCGCACCCGGCCGCCCATCGGGCCGATGCAGGCGCCCTTGGCGTTCAGGCCGGAGCGGGTCGAACGCACCGCGATCTTGGTGCGGTGGCCGGCCTCACGGGCGATGGCGGCGATCTCCACCGAACCGTCCGCGATCTCCGGGACCTCCATGGCGAAGAGCTTCTTCACCAGGTTGGGGTGGGTCCGCGAGAGGGTCACGGACGGACCGCGGACGCCCTTCGCCACCCGGACGACGTACGTCCGCAGACGCGTGCCGTGCTTGTACTCCTCGCCGGGCACCTGCTCCTGCACCGGCAGGATGGCTTCCAGCTTGCCGATGTCGACCAGGACGTTCTTGGGGTCCTTGCCCTGCTGCACGATGCCCGCGACGACATCGCCCTCGCGCCCCGCGAACTCACCGAAAGTGATCTCGTCCTCGGCGTCGCGCAGACGCTGGAGGATGACCTGCTTGGCGGTGGTCGCGGCGATCCGGCCGAAGCCGGACGGCGTGTCGTCGAACTCGCGGGGCTCCTCGCCCTCGGCGAGGTCCTGCGGGTCCTCCTTGGCCCACACCGTCACATGCCCGGTCGACCGGTCCAGCTCCACGCGGGCCCGGCGGCGGCTTCCCTCGGTGCGGTGGTACGCGATGAGGAGGGCCGACTCGATCGCCTCGACCAGCAGGTCGAAGGAGATCTCCTTTTCCCGCACCAGACCCCGCAGGGCGCTCATGTCGATGTCCACGGCTACGCCTCCTCTTGATTCTCGTCAATCTCGTCGTGCATGTCTGCGGCCTTTTCCGTGGCCTTACGGTTGAACTCGATCTCCACGCGCGCCTTGGCGATCTCACCGAAGGCCAGTCGACGGGCGGTGGGCTTGCGGCCCTTCACACCCGGCACCTCCAGGTCGAGCCCCTCGTCGTCCACGGCGACGATCCGCGCGACGAGCTCGCCGCCCTCGGCGAGCTGCGCCTTGATCAGACGGCCGGTGGCCCGGACGTAGTGCCGGTGCTGGGTGAGGGGACGGTCCGCGCCCGGGGAGGTGACCTCCAGGACGTAGGGCGCGCCGCCCATGACGTCGGTCTCGTCGAGCCGGACGGAGATGTCGCGGCTGAGGTCCGCACAGGTGTCCAGCTGCACGCCCTCGTCGGAGTCCACCACGATGCGCAGCACACGCCGCTTGCCGGCCGGCGTCACCTCGACCTCTTCCAGGTCCAGCTCCCGCGCGCTCACGAGAGGGGCCAGCAGCTCACGCAGCCGCTCGCTCTGGGTGGTGCTCATCCGGGTGACTCCTCGGCCGCGTGTGCTGTTGTGGGAAAGACGCGTGTCAGCCCAAAGCCTATCTGTTCCGGCAGCCGACTGACGATTCGGTGCCCGGTCCACGGCCATCCTGCCGCGCGCCGGTACGCTCGCGTGCGGTGATCATGCCCGGACGACGCGGAAAGAGGAACGTGCCGCTCACGACGACGACGCGGGGCGCCGGCGACCCCCGCAGACGCAGGGTACTGGTAGGGGGCGCGGCCGCCCTCATCGCGGTGGGCGCCGGCACGGCGCTCACCGGGTGTTCCGGCGGTGCCTCCGGCGCGGCCGACGAGCGCGCCTCGGCCGCCCAGCGGCTGCGGGAACGCGCCGGGCGGGACGCCGCGGAGCTGCTGCGGCGGTACGACGCCACCGCCGCCGCCCACCCGCCGCTCGCCGAGCGCCTGCGGCCCCTGAAGGCCGAAGCCGCCCGCCACGCCGAGGCGTTCGGGGCCGCGCCGGGCCCCTCCGCGGCCCCGTCGGGCACGCCCGGCGCGTCCCCCTCCCCCGCCGCGCCGCCGGAGGTGCCCGGCGACGAACGGGAGGCGCTGCGCGCGCTGGCCGCGGCCGAGCGCCGCGCCGCCGACGCCCGCGCCGCCGACCTCGGCGCGGCACCGCCCGAACTCGCCCGGCTGCTGGCCTCCGTGGCGGCGGCCGGCGCCGCCCACGCCTACCTGCTGACGGGAGAGGGCTCATGACGGCGCGCCAGGACTCCGAGGGGGCCGTGGCGGCCGCCCAGGCCGCCCTCGCGGCCGAGCACGCCGCCGTCTACGGCTACGGCGTCGTCGGCGCCCGGGTCGAGGAGGAGCACGCGGCGCGGGCGCGCGAGGCGTACGACGCCCACCGGGCGCGGCGGGACGCGATGAGCCGCGCGGTGCGCGCCCTGGGCGCCGAGCCCGGCGCGGCGGCCGCGGCGTACACGCTGCCGTTCGCGGTGACCGACGGGGCGTCGGCGGTGCGGCTGGCCACGGAGCTGGAGCGCCGGCTGACGGCCGTCTACGCCGATCTCGTACGGGCCGCCACCGGCTCCCTGCGCGGCGAGGCGGCGGCCGGGCTGCGCGAGGCGGCGGTGCGGGCGGTGCGCTGGAGCGGCGGCAGCGTAGCCTTCCCTGGGCTCGCGGAGCGGGCCTGACCGGCGGGAACGCCGCATCGGTGAACGAGGAGAGGGACTGCTCAGGGATGGCCACAGCGCACGACAGCCTCGAACCGCCCGAGCGGCTGGTTCGGACCCTGGGCTCCGACCCCGCCCACGCCGACGCGGCGCACGCGTGGCTGGCCGCGCTGCCGGGGCTCGCCCGGGAATGCCTCGCCCGCTGGGAGCTGACACCCGAACGGGTGCAGACCCCGGGCGGACGGACCAGCATGGTCGTCCTCGCGCGGCGCTCCGACGGCACGCCCGTCGCCCTCAAGCTGTGCGCGCCCGGTGGCGCGGCGGCCCTCGAACACGCCGCGCTCGCCCGCTGGGACGGCCGCTCGGCCGTACGGGTGCTGGACACCGCCCCGGAGGCGGACGCGCTGCTCCTCGAACGGCTGCACGGCGATGTGAGCCTGCGCTCGCTGGCCGAGGCCAAGGCCCAGCTGGAGGCGGCCGCCACACTGCAACGGCTGTGGGTGCCGCCGGCCGCCGAGGGCGCCGCCCACCCCTTCCCGGACGTGCCCGGGCACACCGCCGGGCCGGCCCGGGTGCTGCGCGAGCGCCGTGAGCTGCCGTGGGCGGCGGACGTCCGGGCCGTCCTCGACGAGGCGCTCGAACTGCGCGACGCGCTGGTGGCCGAACCTCCCGCCGGGGAGCCGGAGACGCTGCTGCACGGCGAGTACCACCAGGGCACCGTGCTGGCCGGCGACCGCTCGCCGTGGCTGGCCGTGGCCCCGCGCCCGCTCGTCGGCGAGCGCGCCTACGACCTGGCGTGGCTGGTCCGCGACCGCCTCGACACCCTGCTCGCCTCCCCGGGCGCCGCCGCGGCGACGCGCCGGCGGGTGGCGAAGCTCGCCGAGTCGCTGGACGTGGACCCCGTCCGGCTGCGCGGCTGGACGCTCTTCCGCGCCGCGGAGGCGGGGGCGCACCAGCTCGCGCTGGGGGCTCGTGGACAGGGCGAGCTCCTGCTGGAGTTCGCGAGCCTGCTCTGAGCCGGGGCCCCACGCCCCGTCAGCGGGCGGTCGTCAAAGGGCCGTCAGCCGGGCGATCGCCTCGGCCACGGTGAGCTCCTCCCGCTCCCCGGTGCGCCGGTCCTTCAGCTCGACGACGCCGTCGGGCGCGCCACGGCCCACGACGAGGATCGTGGGGACGCCGATGAGCTCCGCGTCCGTGAACTTCACGCCCGGCGAGACACCGGCGCGGTCGTCCAGCAGCACCCGGACGCCGGCCTCGGCCAGCCGGCCGGACAGCTCGGCGGCGAGCTCCGTCTGCACGGCCCGGCCGGCCGCCACGACGTGCACGTCGGCCGGCGCGACCTCGCGCGGCCAGCACAGCCCGGCGCCGTCGTGCGTCTGCTCCGCCAGCGCGGCGACGGCACGGGAGACGCCGATGCCGTACGAGCCCATCGTGACGCGCACGGGCTTGCCCTCCGGGCCGAGGACGTCGAGGCCGAAGGCGTCGGCGTACTTGCGGCCGAGCTGGAAGATGTGGCCGATCTCGATGGCCCGGCCGATCCGCAGTCCGGCGCCGCACCGGGGGCAGGGGTCGCCCGGCTGGACCACGACGACGTCGAGGTGGCGGTCGACGGTGAAGTCGCGTCCGCAGACGACGTTGCGGGCGTGGGTGTCCGGCTTGTTGGCGCCGGTGATCCAGGCGGTGCCGGGGGCGACCCGCGGGTCGGCGAGGTAGGGCAGGTCCAGGCCCTGCGGGCCGACGTAGCCGCGCACCAGGTCGGGCCGGGCCGCGAAGTCCTCGGCCGTCACCAGCTCGACCACGGCGGGCGCCAGGTGCTCCGCCAGCTTGCCCAGGTCCACCTCGCGGTCGCCGGGGACGCCGACGGCCGTGATCGTGCCGTCGATCTTGACGAGGAGGTTCTTCAGGGTCGCCGAGGCGGGCACGCCCAGGTGGGCGGCGAGCGCCTCGATGGTGGGGGTGTCCGGCGTGTCCAGCTCCTCCACCGGGCCGTGGCCCGAGGGGTCGGCGGGTGCCACCGCCGTGGTCACCGCCTCCGTGTTGGCGGCGTAGCCGCAGCCCGGGCAGTCGACGAAGGTGTCCTCGCCGGCCGCCGCGGGGGCCAGGAACTCCTCGGACGCCGAGCCGCCCATGGCGCCGGAGACGGCGGAGACGACGCGGTAGTCCAGGCCGAGCCGTTCGAAGACGCGGGTGTAGGCGGCGCGGTGGAGGGCGTAGGACGTGGCCAGGCCCTCGTCGGTGGTGTCGAAGGAGTAGGAGTCCTTCATCTGGAACTCGCGCCCGCGCAGCACGCCCGAGCGCGGCCGCGCCTCGTCCCGGTACTTGGTCTGGATCTGATAGAGCATCACCGGCAGGTCCTTGTAGGACGTGCACTGGTCCTTGACCGTGAGGGTGAAGATCTCCTCGTGCGTGGGCCCCAGCAGATACTCCGCGCCCTTGCGGTCGCGCAGCCGGAAGAGGAGGTCGCCGTACTCCTTCCAGCGGCCGCTCGTCTCGTAGGGCTCCTTGGGCAGCAGGGCGGGCAGGAGGACCTCCTGGGCGCCGATGGCGTCCATCTCCTCGCGCACCACGCGGGAGACGTTGTCGAGCACCTTCTTGCCGAGCGGCAGCCACGTCCACACCCCCGCGGAGGAGCGGCGGACGTAGCCGGCGCGGACCAGCAGCCGGTGGCTGGCGGTCTCGGCGTCGGCCGGGTCGTCGCGCAATGTCTTGATCATGGACGTGGACATGCGCTGGACGTGGGCCATGGTGTCTCCTGCCGGGCTGCGGATATGCCCCGGAGCGTAGACGGCGGGCCGGGCGCCACCAAAACGGTTTTGCCGGTCCCGCGGCAGGTCAGTCCTGCAACGGCAGCGGCGCCCCCATCACCGCGTAGGGCCGCGCGGCGCTCGGGAAGACCACGTTGCGGGCGAGGTCGCGGTAGCCCAGCTTGCGGTAGAGGGCCCGGGCCGGGCTCTCCTTGTCGATGGCGGACAGGATGGAGCGCGGTTCACGCGCGGTGGCCGTGAGGGCGGTGATCAGCGTCCGCCCGATCCGCCGGTTCTGGAAGGCGGGATGGACGTGGAGCTCGGTGATGACGAAGGAGTCGTCCAGCCAGACGTCGTTGCCGTTGGCGCGCAGATACGGTTCGACGACCGTGGACCACCAGTGCGCGCGGTCGTTCGGCATGCCGTAGACGAAGCCCACCAGCCGCCCGCCGGGGGTGGTGGCGCCCAGGGCACGCGCCCCTGGGCACTCCAGGTGCCGGAGCACGATATGGCGCCGCACGCCGACCTCTTCGGGAGTGAGCCCGAACGCGAGCGCCTGGACGCCCAGGGCCTCGTCCACCCGTGCGGCGAGGTCGAGCGGTCCGAACGCGATGTCATCCATGCGGGGGAGGCTACCCGTCCGTACCGCCGGCGGACGCTCAGAACAGCACGCTCATGAACGCGCCGACCTCCTCGAAGCCCACCCGCCGGTAGGCGGCCCGGGCCGCGGTGTTGTAGTCGTTCACATAGAGGCTGACGACCGGGGAGACCTCGCGCAGGGCGTGCCGGAGCACGGCGGCCATGCCGGCCACCGACAGGCCGCGGCCGCGGTGCTCGGGGGCGACCCAGACGCCCTGGATCTGGCAGGCGCGGTCGGTGGCGGCGCCGATCTCGGCCTTGAAGACGACGCGGCCGTCCTCGAACCGGGCGAACGACCGTCCGGAGCCGACGAGCTCGGCGACCCGCGCCTGGTAGAGCAGGCCGCCGTCGCCGGCGAGCGGGGAGACCCCGACCTCCTCGGTGAACATGGCCACGCACGCCGGCATGATCAGGTCCATCTCGTCCTTGCGGACGCGGCGCACCAGCGGGTCGGGCTCGATGGTCGCGGGCATCGCCGTGGTGACCATCAGCGGCTGGTGGGAGCGGACCTCGCGGGCCGGGCCCCAGTGGGGTTCGAGGAGGGACCACAGCTCGGCGGTGGCCTCGGCCGGGCCCACGATGGAGGAGCAGCGGCGGCCGGAGCGGCGGGCGCGGTCGGCGAAGGCGCGGACGGCCTCGGGGCCGGCGCAGATGGGGACGAGATTGGCCCCCGCGTAGCAGAGCGACTCCAGGCGGCCGCCGGCGAACCAGCCCCACATCTCGCCGCCGAGGCGCCACGGGTCGAGTCCGGCGACCTGGACACGCGCGGCGACGAAGGCATTGGCCACGGGGTCGCGGTCGAGGACGGCGAGAGCCGCGTCGAGTTCGCCGGGCTCCAGGACCTTGGTGGTGGTCGTCGTCAGCACGAGTGGGTTTGCCTCACCGTCGCGGGCCGGAGGCCAAGGGGGAATCAGGTCCTGGCACTGTACCTCCCGCGCCGTGCGGCCACCCCTTCGTCGGCGGGAACGCCGCCGCCCCGCACGGGGCGGGGCGGCGGCGCCACGGCGACGGCGGGCGGGTCAGCCCGCGACGCTGATGGTGGGCTCGCCGGAGGCGACGCCGTCCTTCTCCATCTGCTCGGCGATCTTCAGCGCCTCCTCGATGAGGGTCTCCACGATCTTCGACTCGGGGACGGTCTTGATGACCTCGCCCTTGACGAAGATCTGGCCCTTGCCGTTGCCGGAGGCGACGCCGAGGTCGGCCTCGCGGGCCTCGCCGGGGCCGTTGACGACGCAGCCCATGACGGCGACGCGCAGCGGCACCTCCATGCCCTCCAGGCCGGCGGTGACCTCCTCGGCGAGCTTGTAGACGTCGACCTGGGCGCGGCCGCAGGACGGGCAGGAGACGATCTCCAGGCGGCGCTGGCGGAGGTTGAGCGACTCCAGGATCTGGATGCCGACCTTGATCTCCTCGGCCGGCGGGGCGGAGAGGGAGACGCGGATGGTGTCGCCGATGCCCTCGGAGAGCAGGGCGCCGAAGGCGACGGCCGACTTGATGGTGCCCTGGAAGGCCGGACCGGCCTCGGTGACGCCGAGGTGCAGCGGGTAGTCGCACTGGGCGGCCAGCTGGCGGTAGGCGTTGACCATGACGACCGGGTCGTTGTGCTTGACCGAGATCTTGATGTCGCGGAAGCCGTGCTCCTCGAAGAGCGACGCCTCCCACAGCGCGGACTCGACCAGGGCCTCCGGGGTGGCCTTGCCGTACTTCTGCAGCAGGCGGCGGTCGAGGGAGCCGGCGTTCACACCGATGCGGATGGGCGTACCGGCGTCGCCGGCGGCCTTCGCGATCTCCTTGACCTTGTCGTCGAACTGCTTGATGTTGCCCGGGTTGACCCGGACGGCGGCGCAGCCGGCGTCGATGGCCGCGAAGACGTACTTCGGCTGGAAGTGGATGTCCGCGATCACCGGGATCTGCGACTTCTTCGCGATGATCGGCAGCGCGTCGGCGTCGTCCTGGGTCGGGCAGGCGACGCGGACGATCTGGCAGCCGGACGCCGTCAGCTCGGCGATCTGCTGCAGCGTGGCGCCGATGTCCGAGGTGCGGGTGGTCGTCATGGACTGCACCGACACGGGGGCGTCGCCACCGACGGCGACGGATCCGACCTGGATCTTGCGGCTGACCCGGCGGTCGGCGAGCTTGGTCGGAACGGACGGCATTCCCAGCGAAATCGCAGTCATGTGGCGAGCAACCCCAAGGTGTGAATCATGGTCCCGAGATCGGCGGGCTCCGGGATCGAGGTTACGGCACGCGATCCCTTCCGGGCACATTGCCGGTCCCCTGCCGGGGGCGCCTTTCCCTTGTCCGCGCTGACGCGCGTCGTCCTCAAACGCCGGACGGGCTGGAATCAGCCCGTCCGGCGTTTGAGGACCGCGGGTCCGGGGCGGAGCCCCGGAAGCGGCTACGTCAGCCGCACCGGGTTCACCACGTCCGCGATGAGCACCAGCAGCGTGAAGCAGACGAAGATGCCCGCCACCACGTACGCCACCGGCATCAGCTTCGCCACGTCGAACGGGCCCGGGTCGGGGCGCCGGAAGACCTTGGCGAGGGAGCGGCGGACCGACTCCCACAGGGCGCCCGCGATGTGCCCGCCGTCCAGCGGCAGCAGGGGCAGCATGTTGAACAGGAACAGCGAGAGGTTGAAACCCGCGACGAGGAAGAGCATGGTCGCGATCTGCTGCGACGGCGGGATGTCGAGGTTGAAGACCTCGCCGCCGACGCGGGCGGCGCCGACGACACCCATGGGCGAGTCGGCCTTGCGCTCGGCACCGTCGAAGGCCGCGTTCCAGAGGTCGGGGATCTTGCCCGGAAGGGCGATGAGCGACTCGACGCCGGACTGCACCATGTCGCCCATACGGTCTACGGACTGTCCGAAGGACTGCTGGACGACGCCCGTGGCGGGAGTGAAGCCGAGGAAGCCCGCGGTCACGTACTGGCCCTTGAGGGGGGCGCCCTTGGCGTCGTACTTCTGGACCTGGTTGGAGATCAGGTCGGCGTGGAGCGTCCGCTCCCGGCCGTCGCGCTCGACGGTGATCGTGGCGGGGCCGGTGGTCCGGCGGATCTCCTTCTGGAGCGTGGTCCAGTCGGTGGCCCGGTGGCCGTTGAAGGCGACGATCCGGTCCTTGGGCTGGAGGCCGGCCGCCTTCGCCGGGGAGTCCTTGGCGCCCGACGGGCACTTGTCCGTGGGGGCGCTGGCGGACACCACGCAGTCCGAGACGGCCGAGACCGTCGTCGTCTGGGTGTTGACGCCGAACGACATCATCACGCCGAGGAAGATCGCGACGGCCAGGACCAGGTTCATGAACGGTCCCGCGAACATCACGATCACGCGCTTCCAGGGCTTGCGCGTGTAGAACATCCGGGTCTCGTCGCCCGGCCGCAGCTCCTCGTAGGCCGCCGAGCGGGCGTCCTCGATCATGCCGCGCCAGGGCGAGGTGGACCGGGAGGTGACACGGCCGTCCTCGCCGGGCGGGAACATGCCGATCATGCGGATGTAGCCGCCGAGCGGGACGGCCTTGATGCCGTACTCGGTCTCGCCCCGGCGCCGCGAGAAGATCGTCGGCCCGAAGCCGACCATGTACTGCGGCACGCGGATGCCGAAGAGCTTGGCGGTCGAGAGGTGGCCGAGCTCGTGCCAGGCGATGGAGAAGAGCAGGCCCACCACGAAGACGACTATCCCGAGGATGGTCATCAGTGTCGTCATGCGCGGGCCTCCGAGGTCGCTTCCGCCGTACGGGCGCCCGTACGGGCCGCCAGTTCACGGGCCCGGGCACGGGCCCAGGTCTCCGCCTGCAGGACGTCCGAGACGGTCAGACGGGTTCCCGCGGCGGGGGTGCCGTGTTCCGCCACCACCTCGGCGACGGTGTCCACGATCCCATTGAACGGCAGGTGCCCGCTCAGGAACGCGTCGACGCACTCCTCGTTGGCGGCGTTGAACACGGCGGGGGCCGTGCCGCCGAGGCCGCCGACGTGCCGGGCGAGGGCGACCGAGGGGAAGGCCTCCTCGTCGAGCGGGAAGAACTCCCAGGTGGAGGCCTTGGACCAGTCGAAGGCGGGGGCCGCGTCGGGGACCCGCTCGGGCCAGCCGAGGCCGATGGCGATGGGCCCGCGCATGTCCGGCGGGGTGGCCTGGGCCAGGGTCGAACCGTCGGTGAACTCCACCATCGAGTGGACGTACGACTGCGGGTGGACGACGACCTCGATGCGGTCGAACGGAATGTCGTAGAGCAGGTGGGCCTCGATGACCTCCAGCCCCTTGTTCACCAGGGTGGCGGAGTTGATCGTGATCACCGGGCCCATGGACCAGGTCGGGTGGGCCAGCGCGTCGGCCGGGGTGACCGAGGCCAGCTCGGCCTTCGTACGGCCGCGGAAGGGGCCGCCGGAGGCCGTGACGACCAGCTTGCGCACCTCGGCGCGGGTGCCGCCGAGCAGGGCCTGGAAGAGCGCGGCGTGCTCGGAGTCCACCGGGATGATCTGGCCCGGCGCGGCGAGGGCCTTGACCAGCGGGCCGCCGACGATCAGCGACTCCTTGTTGGCCAGGGCCAGCGTCCGGCCCGCCTCCAGGGCGGCGAGGGTGGGGGCCAGGCCGATGGAGCCGGTGATGCCGTTGAGGACCGTGTGGCACTCGCCGCGGGCCACCTCGGTGGCCGCGTCGGGCCCGGCCAGGATCTCCGGCAGCGGCGCGGCGCCGTACCGCGCGGCCAGCGCCCCGCGCAGCTCGCCGGCCTTGTCGGCGCGCGCGATCGCGACCCGGCGGACCCCCAGTCGGTGCGCCTGCTCGGCGAGCAGCTCCACCCGGCCGCCGGCAGCGGACAGGGCGGTGACCGTGAAGCGCTCGGGGTTGCGCAGCACGAGGTCGATGGCCTGGGTGCCGATCGAGCCGGTCGAGCCGAGGATCACGATCTCGCGCGGTCCGTCACCGGGGTGGGCGGTGGCGGAGTAGCGGAGGTGCGGGTCAGCGAGGGAGTCCGTCATTCCACCATTGTGGCCGCTGCGCCGGGGCGGCCCGACAGGGCGTCCCGGTGCGGCGGCCACGGGCGGCGGGCCGGGGCTCCTACGGGGCCGGGGTGGTCCGGTGGACGGGGCGGTGGACGTTCTCGGCCTTGGACGGGCCGGGGGCGGCCTCCGCGATCCAGGGGCCGTCGCCGCTGGGGTCGACGATGCCGCTCTCCAGCCAGGTGTAGGCGCCGGACAGCACACCGGAGACGACCTTGCGGTCGAGCTCGTCGGTGTTGCTCCACAGCCGTCCGAAGAGCTCCTCCACGCGGATGCGGGACTGCCGGCAGAAGGCGTCGGCCAGCTGGTAGGCCTCGCTGCCGTGGTCGCCGCGGACCCGCAGGTGCTCGGCGCGCACGCAGGCCGCGCTCATGGCGAAGAGCTCGGCGCCGATGTCGACGATGCGGCCGAGGAAGCCCTGCTTGGTCTCCATGCGGCCCTGCCAGCGGGACATGGCGTAGAAGGTCGAGCGGGCCAGCTTGCGGGAGGAGCGCTCGACGTAGCGCAGGTGGCCGGAGAGGTCGCGGTGGCCGGCCGGGTGGAACTCGGCGTAGGTGCGGGGCAGCTGCCCGGGGCCCGTCATCAGCTTGGGCAGCCAGCGGGCGTAGAAGCCGCCCGCGCGGGCGCCGGCGCGCGCCTTGTCGCCCAGCGACTTCTCGGGGTCGATGAGGTCGCCGGCGACGGAGAGGTGGGCGTCGACGGCCTCGCGGGCGATGAGCAGGTGCATGATCTCGGTCGAGCCCTCGAAGATGCGGTTGATGCGCGAGTCGCGCAGCATCTGCTCGGCCGGGACGGCGCGCTCGCCGCGGGCGGCCAGCGAGGCGGCGCTCTCGTAGCCCCGGCCGCCGCGGATCTGGACCAGCTCGTCGGTCATCAGCCAGGCCATCTCGCTGGAGTAGAGCTTGGCCAGCGCGGCCTCGATGCGGATGTCGTTGCGGTCCTCGTCCGCCATCTGGCCGGAGAGCTCCAGGACCGCCTCCAGGGCGAAGGTGGTCGCGGCGATGAAGGAGATCTTGGCGCCGACGGCCTCGTGCCGGGCGATGGGCTTGCCCCACTGCTCGCGCGCGCCGGACCACTCGCGGGCGATCTTCAGCGCCCACTTGCCGCCGGAGACGCACATGGCGGGGATCGAGAGCCGGCCGGTGTTGAGGGTGGTCAGCGCGATCTTCAGGCCGGCGCCCTCGGGCCCGATGCGGTTCGCGGCGGGGACGCGGACCTGGTGGAAGCGGGTGACGCCGTTCTCGATGCCGCGCAGGCCCATGAATGCGTTGCGGTTCTCGACCGTGACGCCCTCGGCCGAGGCCTCGACGACGAAGGCGGTGATGCCGCCCTTGTGGCCCTCGCTCCGGGGCACCCGGGCCATGACGACGAGCAGGTCGGCGACGACGCCGTTGGTGGTCCACAGCTTCACGCCGTCGAGGACGTAGTCGTCGCCGTCGGGCACGGCGGTCGTGGCCAGCCGGGCCGGGTCGGAGCCCACGTCCGGCTCGGTGAGCAGGAAGGCGGTGATGTCCGTGCGCGCGCAGCGCGGCAGGAACCGCTCCTTCTGCTCCTGGGTGCCGAAGAGCTTCAGCGGCTGCGGCACGCCGATGGACTGGTGCGCCGACAGCAGGGCGCCCACGACGGGGCTCGCGGACCCCACCAGGGCGAGCGCCTTGTTGTAGTACACCTGGGTGAGGCCGAGACCGCCGTACCGGACGTCGATCTTCATGCCGAAGGCGCCGAGCTCCCGGAGGCCCTCGACCGTCTCGTCCGGGATCCGTGCCTCGCGCTCGATCCGGGCGCCGTCGACGCTCGTCTCGCAGAAGTCGCGGAGCCTGGCGAGGAACTCCTCCCCGCGCCGGACGTCGTCGGCCGCGGGGGTCGGATGCGGATGGATCAGGTCGAGTCGGAACCGGCCGAGGAAGAGCTCCTTGGCGAAGCTGGGCTTCTTCCAGTCCTGCTCGCGGGCCGCCTCGGCGACCTGGCGGGCTTCGCGCTCGGAGACCGGTCGTACGGATGGTGCGGTCATCGGGCACCTCACCGTGTGAGTCGGGGCACGTCCCGGTCGCCTACCGACCGGTGCTACTCATCCGTATGTACCTACCCGATCCGTCCGGGCTCTACCAGACCCCCGGCGGCGGAAAGCGGAGCGCCCCCGGGACCGGGTCCCGGGGGCGCTCCGACGTATCACCGGATCAGAGGGCCAGGCCGGTCAGGACCAGGACGCGCTCGTAGGTGTAGTCGTCCATCGCCCAGCGGACGCCCTCGCGGCCCACACCGGACTGCTTGGCGCCGCCGTACGGCATCTGGTCGGCACGGTAGGACGGCACGTCGCCGATGACCACGCCGCCGACCTCCAGCGCGCGGTGGGCGCGGAAAGCCGTCTGCAGGTCGTGGGTGAAGACGCCGGCCTGGAGACCGTACGGGGAGTCGTTGACGGCCGCGAACGCCGCCTCCTCGCCGTCCACCTTGGTGACGGTCAGGACCGGGCCGAAGACCTCCTCGCAGGCGATGGTGACGCCGGCGGGGACGTCGGCCAGCACGGTCGGGGCGTAGGTCGCGCCCTCGCGCTTGCCACCGGCGAGCAGCTTCGCGCCGGCCGCGACGGCCTCGTCGACCCAGGACTCCACCCGCTTGGCGGCGTCCTCGCTGACCAGCGGGCCGACGTCGGTGGAGGCGTCCGACGGGTCACCGGTGACCTGGGCCTCGACGGCCGCGACGATCTTCGGCAGCAGTCGCTCGTAGAGCGAGGCGTCGGCGATGACGCGCTGCACGGAGATGCAGGACTGACCGCCCTGGTAGTTGGAGAAGGTGGCGATGCGCTGCGCCGCCCAGTCCAGGTCCGCCTCGGAGGACCAGTCGGCGAGGACGACGGCCGCGCCGTTGCCGCCCAGCTCCAGGGTGACGTGCTTGCGCGGGGCGGAGTCGAGGATCGACCAGCCGACCGGGCCGGAGCCGGTGAAGGAGATGACCGGCAGGCGCTCGTCCTGGACGAGGGCCGGCATGCGGTCGTTGGGCACCGGCAGGACGCTCCAGGAGCCGGCCGGCAGGTCGGTCTCGGCCAGGATCTCGCCCAGGACCAGGGAGGAGATCGGGGTCGCCGGGGCCGGCTTGAGGATGATCGGGGCGCCGACGGCGATGGCCGGGGCGACCTTGTGCGCGCTCAGGTTGAGCGGGAAGTTGAAGGGCGCGATGCCGAGGACCGTGCCGCGCGGGACCCTGCGGGTCAGCGCCAGGCGGCCGGTGGAGCCCGGGTCGGTGTCCAGGCGCTGGGCCTCGCCGGCGTTGAAGCGGCGGGCCTCCTCGGCCGCCCAGCGGAAGACGGAGACGGCACGGCCGACCTCGCCGCGGGCCCACTTGATGGGCTTGCCGTTCTCGGCGGAGATCAGCTGGGCGATCTCCTCGGTGCGCTCGGCCAGCCGCTTGGCGATGTGGTCGAGGGCGGCGGTGCGCACGTGCGCGGGCGTGGCCGCGAACTCCTCGCGCACGGCGTGGGCGGCGGCGACGGCCTCCTCGACCTGCGCCTCGGTGGGCACGCTCACGGTGCCGACGAGACGCCCGTCCCAGGAGTTCGTGACGTCGAAGGTCTCCTCGCCGGTGGCCTCACGGCCGGCCAGCCAGAACGCGATGGGAGCGGTCACGGGGTTCCTCCGGGGGGTGCAGACGGATTGGGGCCCCCTCACCGTAGGCGCGCGGAGCGCGCGGGTCGCTTGTCCGAGATGGAGCGGGCGGGGACGGCGGTGCGCCGCCACGGCGAAGTGGGCGGGCCGGCGGGCCGCCGTCAGCCCGACGTCGCCTTCAGGGCCAGCCACAGTTCCATCCGGACGTCCGGATCGTCGAGGGAGCGGCCGAGGATCTCCTCGACGCGTCGCATCCGGTAGCGCAGCGTGTGCCGGTGCACCCCCAGGTCGGCGGCGGCCGCGTCCCACTGACCGTGGCGGGCCAGCCACGCCCGCAGCGACGCGACCAGGTCGCCGCGGCCCGTCGCGTCGTGCTCGCGCAGCGCCCGCAGCATCCCGTCGGCGAAGGCGCGCACGGCGTCGTCGGCGAGCAGCGGCAGGACGGATCCGGCGGCGACCTCCTCGTGGCCTACGACGACGCGGCCGCGCCGGCGGGCCACCGACAGGGCCTGCTCCGCCTGGTGGAAGGCGGCGCCGGCGGCCGCCGGGCCGGTGGGCGCGGACAGGCCGACGGCCATCGGCGCGGGGCCGGCGGGTTCGCCGGCGGCGGAGCGCCGGGCCTCCTCGGCGCGGGCGTGGGCGACGCAGGCCTCGATCGCCGCGCCGCCGTCGCGGGCGAGGAGGATCGCCCGGCCGCCCTCGGGCACGATGAGGACGGGCTCCGCCGCGCGGGACGCCGCCGTCTCGGCGGTGTCGGCGAGCACGCCCAGCTCGCCCCGCGGGTCCTGCTCGGCCGCCACGGCCACGAGGATGCGGAAGGGCTCGTCCAGCAGGCCTCCGTAGAGCTCCCCCGCCACCGCGCGGGCGTGGTCCGGTTCGCCGGCCAGCAGCATGCGCAGCACGGCGGCGCCCAGCCGCTGCTCGGCGTCCTGGAGGGCGCGCGAGCGTTCGGTGGTGAGGGTGAGCAGGGCGACCGCGGAGTGCACGGCGTAGCGCTCGGCGGTGCCCAGCGGTTCGTCGGTGCCGACGGCGAGGACGCCCCGGGTGCGGCGGCCGGAGCCGAGGGACTGGAGTTCGACGCGGTCGCCGCCCTCCTCGTCCTCGCCGGCGCCGACGACGGCGCTGGCGGGCGCGGGGCGGGCGCGCAGCCGCTCGACGTCGTCGCCGAGCCGTGCCGCACGGCGCGCGGCCCAGTCGGGCGCGGCGGCCACGACGGCGCCGGACGCGTCGTAGAGGGCCGCCCAGCCGCCGAGGTGGGCGGCGAGCCGGGTGAGGAGCGCGGTGGGGCCCTCGGGCGCGAGCGCGGCGCGGGTCAGCTCGCGCTGGGCCTCGAAGCCGGCCGTGACGGCGCGGTACTGGTCGGCGGCGATGGCCGCCGAGACGGCCTTGGTGATGGCGAGGAACGGGGTGCGGCGCGGCACCTCCAGCAGCGGCAGCCCCTCGTCGGCCGCCGCCCTGACCAGCGCGCCGGGCACCTCGTCGTAGTTGACGCCGACCGCGAAGCCGAGGCCCACGACGCCGGCGCGCACCAGCCGCCGTACGTAGCGGCGCATGGCCTCGTCGTCCGCGGCGTCGATCTTCATGGCCGTGATGAGCAGCAGTTCCCCGCCGTCCATCCACGGCACGGGGTCGGCGAGCTCACTGACGTGGGCCCAGCGGACCGGGGTGTCCAGCCGGTCCTCCCCCGCGAGCACGGTGAGCTTGAGCGCGGAGTGGTGGACCAGCGAGGCGAGCGTGAGGGGCATGACACCTTCGGACGGGGCGGTGCGGTGGGGAGTGCCGTCGCGTATGAACGGCTGTGACCGATTCTGCCTCAGTGGAGCATTGCGTGGGCACACGAGCGCTCCCCCGCGGCCCCCTCAGCGCTCCAGGTCGACCAGCACGGGGGGCGTGCTCCCGCCCCGGACGGAGCTCACCGACAGCACGGCGTGCCCGGCGGGCACCTGGTGGGCGAGCTCGGACGCGGACCAGCGCTCGCGCTCCACCGTGCGGACGGTCACCGACTGCATGGTGACCGCGCGGCCCGTCACCACGCGCCGCAGCACGTGGAGGGCGCGGGTCAGCGGCTCGTGGGCGATCACCTGCCGGTCGGTGACGTCGCGCTCCTCCACCCACTCCTTGCCCCACACCTCGGCGAACCGCGCCCCGTCCCACGTCGTCACCCCGGAGAAGGCCATCCGACAGCCGACGGAGCCCAGCAGGGTGCCGCGCAGTGCCTCGGGCACGTCGTCGAGGGTGCGCAGGGTCAGGACGGCGCCCGCGTTGGCCGACCGCAGCCGGCCCAGGCCCCGTACGGCCTCCGCCGTCACGGTGTGGGTGGCGTCGTCGAGCACCAGGCAGGCGAAGAGCGAGCGGTCCGCCCGGCCCGCGGCGCATTCGGTGAACTGGGCCAGCACCAGGCGGGCCAGCAGCCGCGACGCCTCCGCGTGCCCGCGTTCGGGCAGGTCGATACGGACCCGCAGGGGGTGTTCCAGGGCGCGCAGCGAGAAGGTGCGGCCGGGGTCGGCGGTGCCGAAGAAGCGTGCGAACGCGGGCCGGTCGAGGAGGGCGAGCCGGTCGGCGAGCAGCGGGCCGGCGTCGCCGGGGCGCCCCGCCTGCCGTTCCCGCGCGTCCAGCTCGCGCAGCAGCGCGTCGTGGCCGGACCCGGCGAGGGCGGTGCGCAGGGCGGCGAGCGCGGCGGGCGAGCCGTCGAGGAGCTCGCGCAGCTCGGGGACGGACGGGAAGCGGCCGTGGGCGGTCCGGTAGGGGCCCAGGAGCTGGGCGAGGGCGGTGGCGGCGCGCCGGCTGTCGCCGCCGGGGAGGGTGGCGGCGAGGTCGCCGACGAGGCCCTCGGCGAGGATGGCGGCGGCCTCGTCGGGGTCGTCGGTGCCGCCGTAGAGATCCAGGTCGTAGGCGGAGTCCGGGCGGCCGATGCCGACGACGACGTCGAACGCCTCGTCCGGGGCGAGCCCGGCGCCCGCCGCGCCCACGGCCACGACGGCGGCCCGCCCGGCGAGCGCCTGGAGGCACAGCGACTCCAGGACGGGCCGGACGAGGCGGCTGGTCTTGCCGCTGCCGGAGGGGCCGACGGCGAGCAGGGAGGTGCCGAGCAGCGCGGGCTCCAGGGCGCAGCCGGCGCCCCGGTGCTCGTAGGGGTTGCGCTCGTCGTCGGCGGCGGTGCCGATGCGGACCTGGCGGGCGACGAGGTCGTGACGGGCGGCGCGGACGGGCAGGTCGCGGGCGCCCGATGGGTGGGCGCAGGCGGCGGCGCCGTGGCGCAGGACGGTGTCGGTGAAGGCGGCCAGCCGGTCGGGGCGGGCGCGCACCGATTCCCAGGCGCGTTCGATACGGGCGTGGTCGACGTCGTTCATCAGCCCGGCCCGGGCGTCGGCGGCCAGCCGGTCGGCGGCGTCGTGGGCGCCGGCGGCGCGCAGCGGCGACCAGTCGGCCGGGTCCTCGGGCGCCTCGCGCTCGGTGCCCGGGCGGGACGTCGCGGGGGCGGTCGCGTCCGGCCGGGTGCGGCGGCGCCACAGCTCGCGCCAGCAGCCCACCTTGTCACCCACCAGCAGCAGCAGGGCGATGACGAGCGCGTAGTAGGTGTAGGAGGCGTAGAACCAGGTGCGGGGCTCGTACCAGGAGGTGGGCGAGAACTCCAGCAGCGGCCAGAGCCAGGCCGAGCCGAGGGCGCCGTTCCAGCACAGCTCCCAGAGCGTGACGACGCCGGCCAGGGCGAGGGCCGCGCGGGCGGCCAGCGGGCGCGTGGGGATCCGGTCGGGGCGGGCGGGGACGAGGGCCTCGGGCAGCGGCAGCCGCGCGCCGACCCGGTGCCGCAGGGGGGTGACGAAGCGGTGCCAGAGCTCGGGCCAGCGGCCGATGCGGCCGAAGAGGACGGCGAGCCCGCAGAAGACCAGCGCGTAGTAGACGTAGGAGGCCGCCAGCCAGCCCTGGGTGTCGGTGTCCCACGGGGACATGGCGCGCAGCGGCCAGGTCCAGTAGGGGCCGAGGTAGCCGTTCCACAGCAGGGACCACAGCAGCCATCCACAGAGGAACGCGATGACCGCCCCGCCGATCAGCTGCCGCGAGGGCACGGTGTCCGCCGGGCGGGGTCCGCGTGGCCGGTGGCCCAGCCGCCAGACGCCGGGCCGGGCGTCCGGGCGCGGGGTGCGCAGCCAGGCGACGAACGGGCTCTCGGCGGGCGGCCCGGGCGGCCGGGCCGGGCGGGGCGGCGGCAGCGGCCGGTCGCCGCGCGTGTCGGATGCTCCGTACGTGTCCTCGGTTGCCATCGCTGCCCTCTTGCCCCCACCGGCCGGTCGTGCGCGTACGCGTTGACGTCGCGGCCCAATCTAGTGGTGCGGGGCGGGGAGTTCAGCGTCCCCGGCGGCGCCACGCCCGGAGCATGAGCATGATCACTTCGTGGGGCCCGTGACACCCGCCATGTCCGCCGCGGACAACGCGACCGGCGTACTTCTCCCGATCGGAGCATGCCCGTCCCCGGTCCCCGCCCCTAGCCTGCGACTAAAAGACCGAGTAAAGACCGAGTCCATCCCCCTGGAGCCCCTCATGACCGAACTGTCCGGAGGCGCCGCCCTCCCCCAGGAGCGCCGCGTCGTCACCGCGATCCCCGGCCCCAAGTCGCTGGAGCTCCAGGCCCGCCGCCTCTCCGCGGTCGCGGGTGGCGTGGGCTCCGTGCTGCCCGTCTTCACGACCCGCGCCGGTGGCGGCGTCATCGAGGACGTCGACGGCAACTCCCTGATCGACTTCGGCTCCGGCATCGCCGTGACCTCGGTCGGCGCCAGCGCCGAGGCCGTGGTGCGCCGCGCCTCCGCGCAGCTCGCCGACTTCACCCACACCTGCTTCATGGTGACCCCGTACGAGGGCTACGTGGAGGTCTGCGAGCAGCTCGCCGAGCTGACCCCGGGCGACCACGCCAAGAAGTCCGCGCTGTTCAACTCGGGTGCCGAGGCCGTCGAGAACGCGGTCAAGATCGCCCGCTCGTACACCAAGCGCCAGGCCGTCGTCGTCTTCGACCACGGCTACCACGGCCGCACCAACCTCACGATGGCGCTGACGGCGAAGAACATGCCGTACAAGCACGGCTTCGGCCCGTTCGCGCCCGAGGTCTACCGCGTGCCGGTGGCGTACGGCTACCGCTGGCCGACCGGCCCGGAGAACTGTGGCCCGGAGGCCGCCGCCCAGGCCATAGACCAGATCACCAAGCAGATCGGCGCCGAGAACGTCGCCGCGATCATCATCGAGCCGGTGCTCGGCGAGGGCGGCTTCATCGAGCCGGCCAAGGGCTTCCTGCCGGCGATCGTGAAGTTCGCCAACGACAACGGCATCGTCTTCGTCGCGGACGAGATCCAGTCCGGCTTCTGCCGCACCGGCCAGTGGTTCGCCTGTGAGGACGAGGGCATCGTCCCGGACCTCATCACCACCGCGAAGGGCATCGCCGGCGGTCTGCCGCTGGCGGCCGTGACCGGCCGCGCCGAGATGATGGACTCCGTGCACGGCGGCGGCCTGGGCGGCACCTACGGCGGCAACCCGGTGGCCTGCGCCGGTGCCCTGGGCGCCATCGAGACCATGCGCGAGCTGGACCTCAACGCCAAGGCCAAGCGCATCGAGGAGGTCATGAAGGGCCGCCTCGCCGCCATGCAGGAGAAGTTCCCGGTCATCGGTGACATCCGTGGCCGCGGCGCCATGATCGCCATCGAGCTGGTGAAGGACCCGGCCACCAAGGAGCCGAACCCGGAGGCCGCCGGCGCCCTTGCCAAGGCCTGCCACGCGGAGGGCGTGCTCGTCCTCACCTGCGGCACCTACGGCAACGTCCTGCGCTTCCTGCCGCCGCTGGTCATCGGCGAGGACCTGCTCAACGAGGGTCTCGACATCATCGAGTCGGCCTTCGCGCGTCTGTAACAGAGTGAAGAACCTGTGCGGAGCGGGTGGGAGAGGGGTGATCCGGCTGTCCGGGCCGCCTTACCTGCCGTACGGTTTCCTCAGATGAACGCACCACCCCGCCCGCAGGGGACTGCGGGCGACGCCGCTCCGGAACCTCCCCGGTCCCGGAACGGCCGTGCCCTCGCGCACACCGCTGGAGCCTTCGGCTCCGGACATCCTCACCGATCGGACGGCCGCCCGCCCCATACCCCCCGGGGCGCGCGGCGCACCGGCCGGCACGGCGGCCTCGGAACCTCCCCCCCTGTTCCGGGGCCGCCGACCACGTCCCGCCGCCCGCCGCGGGGCCCTCTCCTCCTTCTCGTCCCGGTGCTGTGCGCCGTCCTCCTCGCGCTGACGACCTGGCAGGTCGCCGCGCACGGACCGCTGCGCGCCCTCGACGAACGCCTCGGCCGCGCCGCCGCCGGCCGGTACGCCCTGCCGACCGCTCCCGCCGAGTTCCTCGCCGACCTGGGCAACGCCGTGGTGGCGGTGCCCGTGCTCGTCGCGGCGATCGCCGTGGCCGCCGTGCGCGACCGCCACTGGCGGCGTCCGGCCGCCGCCGCGCTCGCGATGGCGGCCGTGCCGGCGCTCGTCGTCCCGCTCAAGACCTGGATCGCCCGGCCGGGCCCGCCCGCCATGGCGGGCGGCGGCCACGATGGCTTCTTCCCCTCCGGACACGCCGCGACCGCGGCCGTCGCCTACGGCGCGGCGCTGCTGCTGCTCACCCGGGGCCGGTCCCGGCTCGCCGTCGCCGCCTGCGTGCTGCTCAACGCGGGGGTGGGCCTCGGGCTGGTGCGGCGCGGCTACCACTGGCCGCTGGACGTGGCCGGGGCGTGGTGCCTGGCGGGACTCGTGCTGTGCGCTGCCTGGTACGCGGTCAGCTGTCGAAGCCGAGGCCGACCCGGTCCAAAGCCCTGAGCCACAGGTTGCGGCGGCCGCCGTTGGCGTCGGCGCGGGACATGGCCCACTGGGTGATGCCGATGCCCACCGACCGCACCGGCTCGGGCGGGAACGGCAGCGGACGGCTGCGGACCATCTCCAGCGCCGTGCGCTCGGTGCGCCGCCCCGCCAGCAGGTCGAGCATGACGTCAGCGCCGAAGCGGCTCGCCCCCACGCCCAGCCCGGTGAAGCCGAGCGCGTAGGCCACCCGGCCGCCGTGCGCGGTGCCGAAGAAGGCCGAGAAGCGCGAGCAGGTGTCGATGGCACCGCCCCAGGTGTGGGAGAAGCGCACGCCTTCGAGCTGGGGGAAGCAGCGGAAGAAGTGCCCGGCGAGGCGCCGGTAGGTGTCCGGGTGGTGGTCGTACTCGGCCCGGACGCCGCCGCCGTAGCGGTAGACGATGTCGTAACCGCCCCACAGGACGCGGTTGTCGGCGGTCAGCCGGAAGTAGTGGAAGTGGTTGGCGCTGTCGCTCAGGCCCTGCCGGCGCCGCCAGCCGACGGAGGCCAGCTGCTCCGCGGTGAGCGGCTCGGTCATCAGGGCGTAGTCGTAGACGGGCGCGATGTACGGGCGCAGCCGCCGCACCAGCGGGGGGAAGGCGTTGGTGCCGAGCGCGGCGTGGCGGGCGAAGACCCGTCCGTAGGGGGTGCGGACGGCAAGGCCGGCGCGGCGCGCGGAGAGGCCGGTGGCGGGGGTGTGCTCGTAGACGCGGACGCCGAGGGCGAGGCAGGCCCGTTTGAGGCCCCAGGCGAGCCGGGCGGGGTGGAGCATGGCCACCCCGGTGCGGTTCCACAGGCCGGCCAGGAAGGTCGGGGAGTCGACCTCGGCGCGGACGGCCTCACGGTCGAGGAACGTGTGGTCGGCGACGCCGAGGGCGGCGGCCCCGTCGGCGGCCTGCCGGAGCTCGTGGGCCTGGTGGGGGGCGGTGGCGACGTCGATCTCGCCGGTGCGCTCGAAGTCGCAGTCGATGCCGTGGCGGGCGACGGCGGCCTCGATGCCGTCGAGGTTGCGGCGGCCGAGCCGCTCCAGGGCGGTGAGTTCGGCGGGCCAGCGGGCGTGGCCGTTGGCCCAGCCGTGGGTGAGGGAGGCGGCGCAGAAGCCGCCGTTGCGGCCGGAGGCGGCCCAGCCGGCCTCCTGGGCCTCGATGAGGACCACGTCGCGGGAGGGGTCGCGTTCCTTGGCGTTCAGGGCCGTCCAGAGGCCGGAGTAGCCCCCGCCGACGACGAGCAGGTCGCAGTGCTCGTCGCCGACGAGGGCGGGCCGGGCCCCGGGGCGGGCGGGGTCGTCGAGCCAGAAGGGGCGGGGGATGGCGTCGGAAAGCGCTTGGACAGGGGTCATGGCAGCGGACGCCATGGGTCTCAGCTCCTTTGTCGTCGTCTCCCGGCCAGCTGACCGACGAGGACGCACACCACGGCGATGGCGAACATCGCCGTTCCGATGACATTGATCTGCACGGGGGTGCCGCGCTGGGCGGACCCCCAGACGTACATGGGGAAGGTCACGGTCGAGCCCGAGTTGAAGTTGGTGATGATGAAGTCGTCGAAGGACAGGGCGAAGGAGAGCAGCGCGCCCGCGGCGATGCCGGGGGCGGCGATGGGCAGGGTGACCTTGCGGAAGGTCTGCGCCGGGGTGGCGTAGAGGTCCTGCGCGGCCTGTTCGAGGCGCGGGTCCATGCTCATCACGCGGGCCTTGACGGCGGTGACGACGAAGCTCAGGCAGAAGGTGATGTGGGCGATGAGGATCGTCCAGAAGCCGAAGCTGACGCCCATGTTGAGGAAGAGGGTGGCCAGCGAGGCGGCCATGACGACCTCGGGCATGGCCATCGGCAGGAAGATCAGGGTGCTGACGGAGGAGCGGGCCCGGAAGCGGTAGCGGGCGAGCGCGAAGGCGATCATCGTGCCCAGGACGGTGGCCCCGAGGGTGGCCCACAGGGCGATCCAGAGGCTGAGCGAGAGCGAGCCGCACAGGTCGGCGACGCCGCAGGGGTCGGTCCAGGCGTCGGTGGAGAAGCGCTGCCACTCGTAGTTGAAGCGGCCGTTGGGCTTGTTGAACGAGAAGACGGTGACGATGACGTTGGGCAGCAGCAGGTAGGCCAGGGTGCCCAGGCCGGCGATCACCACGAGGTTGCGGCGCAGCAGCCGCCCGGCGCGGGCCAGCGGGTTGGTCGGACGGCTCATCGGACGACGTCCTCCGTCCCGGAGCGGCGGATGTAGACGGTGACCATGGCGAGGATGGCGGCCATGAGGAGGAAGGACAGCGCGGCCGCGGTCGGGTAGTCCAGGACGCGCAGGAACTGGCTCTGGATGACGTTGCCGATCATCTTCTGGTCGGTGGAGCCGAGCAGCTCGGCGTTGATGTAGTCGCCGGCGGCGGGAATGAAGGTCAGCAGGGTGCCGGCCACGACGCCCGGCATGGACAGCGGCAGGGTGACCCTGCGGAAGACGGTCAGCGGCCGGGCGTAGAGGTCGCCGGCGGCCTCGTGGAGGCGGCCGTCGATGCGCTCGAGCGACGTGTAGAGCGGCAGGATCATGAAGGGCAGGAAGTTGTAGGTCAGGCCGCAGACGACGGCGAGCGGGGTGGCGAGCACCCGGTGGCCCTCCGTCACGCCGAGCGCGTCGGTGAGGCCGAGGACGTGGAGGGAGCTCAGCGTGGAGACGACGGGACCGCCGTCGGACAGGATCGTCTTCCAGGCGAGGGTGCGGATCAGGAAGCTGGTGAAGAACGGCGCGATGACCAGGACCATCAGGAGGTTGCGCCAGCGGCCCGCGCGGAACGCGATGAGGTAGGCGAGCGGGTAGCCGAGGACCAGGCAGAGGACCGTGGCGGTCGCGGCGTAGCCGACGGAGCGCAGGAACTGCGGGTAGTACTCGCGCAGGGCGTCCGTGTAGGTGGCGAAGTGCCAGGTGACCTCGAAACCCTCCTCCAGGGAGCCGGTCTGGAGGGACGTGGAGGCCTGGTAGACGAGGGGTGCGGCGAAGAAGACCAGCAGCCAGAGGATGCCGGGGAGGAGAAGCCAGTAGGGGACGGCCCTGCGGCGGCGCCCGGAGGCGGCGGGGGGCTCGTCGGTGGCCGGGCCCGTGGTGGGGGCCGAGGTGGGTGCTGAGGTCGCGATCATCCGGCGCCCTCGGCTTCCACGTCCGTGCCCGCCTCGACGTTCTGCGCGGCGTCCAGGCCGAAGCTGTGGCCCGGGTTCCAGTGGAGGACGACCTCGGCCCCGGGGACCAGGCGGGGGTCGCGCTCGATGTTCTGCTCGTAGACGGACAGACCGGTGGCCAGGGAGGCGTCCACGAGGTACTGCGTGGAGACGCCGGTGAAGCTGGACTGGGCGATGCGGCCGGTGACGCGGTTGCGGCCGTCGGCGATGGTGCCGGCGTCGTCGGCGTGGGTGAGGCTGATCTTCTCGGGCCGTATCCCGATCAGGAGCTTCTCGCCCGCCCGGGCGGTGGCTGTACATCGTGTCGAGGGCAGGGTGAGTTTGGTATCACCGGCGCGCAGCAGGATGTCGTCGCCCGCGGTACCGAGGACGTCGGCGGTGATGAGGTTGGAGGTGCCCAGGAAGTTGGCGACGAAGGTGGTGCGCGGGGTCTCGTAGAGGTCGGCGGGGGCGCCGAGCTGCTCGACCCGGCCGGCGTTCATGACCGCGACCGTGTCGGCCATGGTCATGGCTTCCTCCTGGTCGTGGGTGACGTGGATGAAGGTGATGCCGACCTCGGTCTGGATGCGCTTGAGCTCCAGCTGCATCTGGCGGCGCAGCTTGAGGTCGAGGGCGCCCAGCGGCTCGTCGAGGAGGAGCACGTCGGGGTGGTTGATGAGCGCGCGGGCGACGGCGACACGCTGCTGCTGGCCGCCGGAGAGCTGCTGGGGCTTGCGGCGGGCGAGGTCGCCGAGCTGGACGAGGTCGAGCATCTCGTCGACCTGCTTCTTGACGGACTTCACGCCCCGGCGGCGCAGGCCGAAGGCGACGTTCTCGTGGATGTCGAGGTGCGGGAAGAGCGCGTAGCTCTGGAAGACCGTGTTGACGGGCCGCTTGTACGGGGGCAGGCCGGTGACGTCCCTGCCGCCGAGCCGGACGGTGCCCGTGCTGGGCTCCTCCAGGCCGGCGATCATGCGCAGGGTGGTCGTCTTGCCGCAGCCGGAGGCGCCGAGGAGGGCGAAGAACGAGCCCGCCGGGACGGACAGGTCGAGCGGATGCACGGCGGTGAAGGCGCCGTAGCTCTTGCTGATGCCGGTCAGGCGGACGTCGGTGCCGCTGGTGCGGGTCGTGGCGGTTGCCGTCATGGGTCTGGGTCCAGGGGGCTCGGGGGGACTGAGAGCAGCAGATAACAGTGACATACGGCCACGGGTGGTGCGGTACGGGCTGTGCCGTCGTCCCATGGCGCCACTCCTCCACCGTCCGCGTGCGCGCACGTCCAGGGCCGCGGGCGGATGCGCCCCGCGCCGGAACTCCCTCCGGGATGGTTGCCGATCCTGGCAGAGCAAACCACTTGCAACAAGGGATTCCGTTGCTAGTTTTTGACTGAGCGACGGATTCGGTGCACGAACGGCGGAAACACGACGGTGCACCCCCGGAGCGGCGGGAGCGCTGTCAGTGGCCCCGCGCAGAATGACGGCGGGACATCAGGGGGAGGAAGAGCCATGGCCGGAACACACACGACGGCGGACGGGCCGCGATCGGTGGCGGATCTCACGGCGGCCGTGGCCCGCGGCGAGCGGCTGAAGTACGTGCACTTCTGGGGCCACCGGCCGCGCCGCGACGGCAGTGTCGGAGCAGGCTGCTTCAGCCAGTGGTGGCCGGCGCCCTTCACGGTGGACGGGACGGTCTACGCCACGGCCGAGCACTGGATGATGGCCGGCAAGGCGCGCCTCTTCGGCGACGCGGAGGCCGAGGGCCGCGCCATCGACGCGAGCCATCCCAAGCAGGCCAAGGACGCCGGCCGCGCGGTGCGCGGCTTCGACGAGGAGCACTGGCGCCGCCACCGCTTCGAGCTGGTCGTGGCGGGTAGCGTCCACAAGTTCGGGCAGCACCCGGAGCTGGGCGCCTATTTGCTCGGCACGGGTTCCCGGGTGCTGGTGGAGGCCAGCCCGCTGGACCGGATCTGGGGCATCGGGCTGGCCGCCGACGACGAGGCCGCCCAGGACCCGGCCCGCTGGCGCGGGCTGAACCTGCTGGGCTTCGCGCTGATGGAGGCCCGTCAGCGTCTGGCGGAGACGACCAGCGGCCCCGCCGGCCCGGAGGGCGCGGCGATACGGGCGTCGTAGGCGGTGTCGTGGGCGGTACGGACGTCCTGGGCGACGCGGGCGTCGTAGGTGTTGGCGTCGGGCTGGTCGTCGCCGCCGTCGGAGTCCGCCGGGAGGGCGATCACCAGCGCGATCATGAGCGCGGACAGCACGAGCGCCACACCGCCCAGGATCACCCCCGCCAGCGACTGTCCGCCGTTGTTCGCCTCCCCGCGCCGGACCTTCGCCCGCCCGATCACTCCGAAGACCACCGCGAGGACGCCGAAGACGACGCCGAGCACCATGCTGACCGCGAAGACCACGCCGAGGATGCCCAGCACCATCGCGGCCAGGCCCATCCCGTTGTTGGGCATCGCCACGGGCCCCGGCCAGCCCTGGCCGTAGCCGGGCACGGGGCCGCCCGGCCAGCCGGGGGCGCCCGCGCCGTAGGGCCCCTGGCCGTAGCCGGGCGCGGCCTGGCCGTAGGGAGCCTGGGCGTAGGGCCCGGACGGCGGGTACGGGCCGGACGCGGCCGGGTACGGGTACGGCTGCTGCTGCGGCACGGACTGCTGCTGCCAGGCGGCGCCCGGGCCGTAGGGGCCCTGCTGGGCGCTCGGGGTGCCCGGGCCCGTGGGGGCGAGCGGCACCGGCGGCACCATGCCCTGCTGCGGCGCGGGCTGCCGCGGCACACCCTGCTGCGGCAGGGGCTGGTGCGGCGCGGGCTGCCGCGGCACGGCGGCGGTGGGCGGGAACGGCGGCGCGGTGACCGGCCCGATCGGCGGCGCCGTGGTGGTGGCGGTGGTGGGACGCTCGGGCTTGTCGAGCGGCACCCGCCGCTCGGGCGGGGCCCAGGGACCGGTGTCCCGCGGCTCCGGCTGCGCGTCGTCCTTCTCGGACATGGCCCTCCCCAGTCGGTACTCCGTCATGCTAAGGCCTGAGGACGGGGCCGATACCCCGCACGCATACGATGATCGGTGCACTGTCCACGCTGAAGCCTGGGAGACCTCATGTCCGGACTCGAATCGTTCATCGCGGGGCTCCCCAAGGCGGAGTTGCACGTGCACCACGTCGGTTCGGCCTCCCCGCGGATCGTCGCCGAACTGGCCGCCCGGCACCCGGACTCGCCGGTGCCCACCGACCCCGAGGCGCTCGCCGACTTCTTCACCTTCCGCGACTTCGCCCACTTCATCCAGGTCTACCTCTCCGTCGTCGACCTGATCCGCGACGCCGAGGACGTCCGGCTGCTCACCTACGAGGTGGCGCGGGACATGGCGCGGCAGAACATCCGCTACGCCGAGCTGACCGTCACCCCCTACAGCTCCACCAAGCGCGGCATCCCGGACGTCGCCTTCGTCGAGGCCATCGAGGACGCCCGCAAGGCCGCCGAGTCCGAGCTGGGCGTGACCCTGCGCTGGTGCTTCGACATCCCCGGCGAGGCCGGCCTGGAGGCGGCCGAGGAGACGGCCCGCATCGCCTGCGACCTCAAGCCGGACGGGCTGGTCTCGTTCGGCCTCGGCGGCCCCGAGATCGGCGTGCCCCGGCCGCAGTTCAAGCCGTACTTCGACCGGGCGATCGCCGCCGGGCTGCGCAGCGTCCCGCACGCCGGCGAGACGACCGGCCCGCAGACGATCTGGGACGCCCTGACCCACCTGCGCGCCGAGCGCATCGGCCACGGCACCAGCGCGACCCAGGACCCGCGACTGCTGGCCCACCTGGCCGAGCACCGCATCCCGCTGGAGGTCTGCCCCACCTCCAACCTCGCCACCCGGGCCGTCACGGACCTGGAGCGGCACCCGATCCGGGAGATGGTCCGGGCGGGCGTCCTGGTGACCGTCAACAGCGACGACCCGCCCATGTTCGGCACGGACCTCAACACCGAGTACGCGGTGGCGGCCCGGCTGCTGGAGCTGGACGAGCGCGGCGTGGCCGCGCTGGCGAAGAACGCGGTGGAGGCGTCGTTCATGGACGCCGCCGGCAAGGCCGCGGTGACCGCCGAGATCGACGCGTACACGGCCACCTGGCGTCCCTGAGCGGGCACCGCCGCCACAATGGTGCGCATGGTCTCCCCGGACACCGCGTTCGCCGCGGTCACCGCCGTCGCCCACCGCGGCGATCCCTATGTGCACCGCGAGAACACCCTGCCCTCGATCCGCTCCGCGCTGCGGGCCGGGGCGGGCGCGGTGGAGATCGACATCCGGCTGACGCGCGACGGCGTGCCCGTGCTGCTGCACGACGCCACGCTGGAACGGCTGTGGCGGCAGGAGCGGGCCCTGGCGTCGGTGACGGCCGCCGCGCTGCGCGAGCTGACCGGCGGCGGGGTGCCCACGCTCGCCGAGACCCTCGCGGGCGTGACCGGTGATCTGGCGGCCGCCTCCGGGCGGCTGTTCGTCGATCTGCCGGAGGCGTCCGCCGCGGCCGCGGCCGTCGCCGAGGTGCGCGCGGCCGGGGCGGCGGAGCGGGTGTACTACTGCGGCGGCCCGGCGTCCATGCTCGCCGTGCGGCGGGCCGACCCGGACGCGGAGATCGCGCTGACCTGGACGACGCTCGCGCGGCCGCGCCCGGCGCTGCTGGCCGAGGTACGCCCGCGCTGGCTCAACTACCGCTTCGGGCTGGTGACACCGGAGCTGGTCGCCCGCGACCACGCCGCCGGGCTGCTGGTCTCCGCCTGGACCGCCGACACCCGGCGCACCATGCGGCGGCTGCTGGGCGCGGGCGTCGACTCGATCACCACCAACCGGATCGGCGCGCTGCGCACCCTGCTGCCGGCGGCGGGCTGACGGAGCGGCCGGCCGGCAGACCTCAGGAGTGCCTCACAGGCCGACGATCTCGTTCCACTCCTTGGCGAAGCCCGGGCGCTCCTTCGCGGTCATGTCGCGCGCGGTGGCGAGCCGGCGGCGCATGTCGTCGCTGGGGAAGATCAGCGGGTTCTCGGCCAGCTCGGCGAGCTCCTTGTCCTTGGACGAGGCCAGGACGTCGCGGGCGGCCGGCACCGGGCAGACGTAGTTGACCGACGCCGCGAGACGGGCGGCGACCTCGGGCCGGTAGTAGTGGTCGACGAGCTTCTCGGCGTTGCGCTTGTGGCGGGCGAGGTTGGGGATCATCAGGCTCTCGGCCCAGAGCTCGGCGCCTTCCTCGGGGACGACGAAGTGGATGTCCGGGTTGTCGGCCTGCAGCTGGATGATGTCGCCGGAGTAGGCCTGACAGGCCAGGACGTCGCCGGAGGAGAGGTCCTTGAGGTAGTCGTTGCCGGTGAAGCGGCGGATGTGCCGCTTGGCGACCAGGCCGCGCAGCTGGTCGGTCATGCGGTGGAAGTCGTCGGCGGTCCAGCGCGTGACGTCCGCGCCGTTGCCCTGCATGAGCAGCGAGAAGGCCTCGTCCATGCCGGACAGCAGGGTGACCCGGCCGCGCAGGTCGTCGTGCCAGAGGTCGGCGGTGCGCCGGATCTCGCGGCCGAGCTTCTTGCGGTTGTAGGCGATGCCGGTGATGCCGGACTGCCAGGGGACGGTGTGCCGGCGGCCCGGGTCGAAGTGCGGCGTGCGCAGCATGGGGTCGAGGTACCGGGCGACGTGCGGCTGCGCGGCGCGGTTCATCTCCTGGACCCAGCCGAGGCGGACGTAGCGGGAGGCCATCCAGTCGCTGACGACGATGAGGTCGCGGCCGGTCTCCTGGTGGTTCATCAGGGCCGGGCTGATCTTGCCGAAGAACTCGTCGTTGTCGTTGATCTCCTCGGTGTACTTCACCGAGATCCCGCTGAGCTTCTCGAACTCGTTCAGCGTCGGGCGCTTCTCCGGGTTCTCCTCGTCCGCATCGATGTACAGCGGCCAGTTGGCGAAGACGAGCCGTCCGTCGCCCGAGCGGTCGGTCGCGGCGCGGTCGCCGGGGGCGACGTAGGCGGCGGGGACCCCGCATCCGGCGAGGGCTGCGGCCCCGGCGCCGGCGCCCAGCGCGCGCAGCACGGTCCGGCGGGACAGGGGCTTCACGGGCTTCTCGCATTCCGGCGGGACGGCGGGGGACGGGCGCGGCGGGAGCGCGCCCGCGGTACGAGCCGTCCGCCCGCGTCACGGGCCGTCCGGCCGGGCGTCGATGATACGCGCACGCGTGTACGTCCGTACACGCGTGCGCGGGCCGGGCGGGATCAGCCCAGCGAGGTCATCACGTGCTTGATGCGGGTGTAGTCCTCGAAGCCGTAGGACGACAGGTCCTTGCCGTAGCCGGACTTCTTGAAGCCGCCGTGGGGCATCTCGGCGACCAGCGGGATGTGGGTGTTGATCCACACGCAGCCGAAGTCGAGCGCCTTGGACATCCGCATGGCGCGGCCGTGGTCCTTGGTCCACACCGAGGAGGCCAGGGCGTACTCGACGCCGTTGGCGTAGGCGACGGCCTGCTCCTCGTCCGCGAAGGACTGGACGGTGATCACGGGGCCGAAGACCTCGTGCTGGACGATCTCGTCGTCCTGCTTGAGGCCGGAGACGACGGTGGGGGCGTAGAAGTAGCCCTTCTCGCCGACCCTGTGGCCGCCGGCCTCGACCTTGGCGTGGGCCGGGAGGCGCTCGATGAAGCCGGTGACCTGCTGGAGCTGGTTGGCGTTGTTGAGCGGGCCGTAGAGGACGTCCTCGTCGTCCGGCTGCCCCGTCCTGGTGTCGGCGGCGGCCTTGGCGAGCGCGGTGACGAACTCGTCGTGGACGGACTCGTGCACCAGCACGCGGGTGGCGGCCGTGCAGTCCTGGCCGGCGTTGAAGTAGCCGGCGACGGCGATCTCCTCGACGGCCTTGGCGATGTCGGCGTCCTCGAAGACGACGACGGGGGCCTTGCCGCCCAGCTCCAGGTGGACGCGCTTGAGGTCCTTGGAGGCCGACTCGGCGACCGACATGCCGGCCCGTACGGAGCCGGTGATGGAGGCCATGGCGGGCACCTTGTGCTCGACCATCAGGCGGCCGGTCTCGCGGTCGCCGCAGACGACGTTGAAGACGCCCTTGGGGTGACCGAGCTCCTCCAGCACCCCGCCGATGATCTCGGCGATGAGGACCGTGGAGGCGGGGGTGGTGTCGGACGGCTTGAGGACGACGGTGTTGCCCGCGGCGAGCGCCGGGGCGAACTTCCACACGGCCATCATCATCGGGTAGTTCCAGGGCGCGACCTGGGCGCAGACGCCCACGGGCTCGCGCCGGATGATGGAGGTCATCCCCTCCATGTACTCGCCGGCCGAGCGGCCCTCCAGCATGCGGGCGGCACCCGCGAAGAAGCGGATCTGGTCCACCATCGGCGGGACCTCCTCGCTGCGGGTGAGGCCGAGCGGCTTGCCGGTGTTCTCCGACTCGGCCGCGATCAGTTCCTCGGCGCGCGCCTCGAAGGCGTCGGCGATCTTCAGGAGCACCTTCTGGCGCTCACCGGGGACCAGGTCGCGCCAGGCCGGGAAGGCGGCCTCGGCGGCGGCCATGGCGGCGTCGACGTCGGCGGCACCGGACAGCGGGGCGGTCGCGTACGCCTCGCCGGTGGCCGGATTGACGACCTCGGTGGTCCGCCCGTCGACGGCGTCCCGGAACTCTCCGGCGATGTAGTTACGCAGGCGGCGCAGCTCGGTGGTCACGTTGTGCCACCACCCCTTCTGTGGATGTCCATGGGCTGAGACGCCCAGCCTAATCACTGACCCCACGCTTTCGACATACCCGCTCGCCAGGAACAACGGAATCAGTTATTTCAGGGAGCCGACACAACGAATTTCATCGTGAATGCCTTGCCACACGGCTGACTCCTCATGCATGGTGGAACGCGTGGCCACTCGTAGCGCAGACCCCAAGAGCGTGAACAGCGCGCAGCAGATCGACGCCGTCTCCCTGGCGATCATCGAGCAGCTCCAGGAGGACGGCCGCCGCCCCTACGCGGCGATCGGCAAGGCGGTCGGACTGTCCGAGGCAGCCGTCCGGCAGCGCGTGCAGAAGCTGCTCGACCAGGGCGTGATGCAGATCGTCGCCGTCACCGACCCGCTCACCGTGGGCTTCCGGCGGCAGGCGATGGTCGGCATCAACGTCGAGGGCGACCTCGACCCCGTGGCGGATGCCCTGACCGCGATGGACGAAGTGGAGTACGTGGTCGTCACCGCGGGCTCCTTCGATCTCCTCATCGAGATCGTCTGCGAGGACGACGACCATCTCCTCGAGACGATCAACAAGCGCGTCCGGGCCCTGCCGGGTGTGCGGTCGACGGAGAGCTTCGTCTACCTCAAGCTCCGCAAACAGACCTACACCTGGGGAACCCGATAGCCGTGAGCAAGGACCTCTCCCGAACGGCGTACGACCACCTGTGGATGCACTTCACCCGCATGTCGTCGTACGAGTCCGCCCCCGTGCCCACCATCGTGCGCGGCGAGGGCGTCCACATCTTCGACGACAAGGGCAGGCGCTACCTCGACGGACTCGCCGGACTGTTCGTGGTCCAGGCCGGCCACGGCCGGGCGGAGCTCGCCGAGGCCGCCCACAAGCAGGCCCAGGAGCTGGCGTTCTTCCCCGTGTGGAGCTACGCCCACCCCAAGGCGATCGAGCTCGCCGAGCGGCTGGCCCACCACGCCCCCGGCGACCTGAACAAGGTCTTCTTCACCACCGGCGGCGGCGAGGCCGTCGAGACCGCCTGGAAGCTGGCCAAGCAGTACCACAAGCTCACCGGCAACCACACGAAGTACAAGGTCATATCGCGGGCGGTGGCCTACCACGGCACCCCGCAGGGCGCCCTGTCCATCACCGGCCTGCCCGCGCTCAAGGCCCCCTTCGAGCCGCTCGTCCCCGGCGCGCACAAGGTGCCCAACACCAACATCTACCGCGCGCCCGTGCACGGCGACGACCCCGAGGCCTTCGGCCGCTGGGCCGCCGACCAGATCGAGCAGCAGATCCTCTTCGAGGGCCCCGACACCGTCGCCGCCGTCTTCCTCGAACCCGTGCAGAACGCGGGCGGCTGCTTCCCGCCCCCGCCCGGCTACTTCCAGCGGGTGCGCGAGATCTGCGACCGGTACGGCGTCCTGCTCGTCTCCGACGAGGTCATCTGCGCCTTCGGCCGGCTGGGCACGATGTTCGCCTGCGACAAGTTCGGCTACGTACCGGACATCATCACCTGCGCCAAGGGCATGACCTCGGGCTACTCCCCCATCGGCGCGGCCGTCGTCTCCGACCGGATCGCCGAGCCCTTCTTCACCGGCTCGAACACCTTCCTCCACGGCTACACCTTCGGCGGGCACCCCGTCTCCGCCGCCGTGGCGCTGGCCAACCTCGACCTCTTCGAGCGCGAGGGCCTCAACCAGCACGTGCTGGACAACGAGGCCGCCTTCCACGCCACCCTGTCCAAGCTCCACGATCTGCCGATCGTCGGCGACGTGCGCGGCAACGGCTTCTTCTACGGCATCGAGCTGGTGAAGGACAAGGCGACCAAGGAGTCGTTCACGCCGGAGGAGTGCGAGCGGCTGCTGTACGGCTTCGTGTCCAAGAAGCTGTTCGAGAACGGCCTGTACTGCCGGGCCGACGACCGCGGCGACCCGGTCATCCAGCTGTCCCCGCCGCTGATCTCGGACCAGGCCGTGTTCGACGAGATCGAGCAGATCGTCCGCGGCGTCCTCACGGAGGCCTGGACCAGGATCTGACACCCCTCGACCACCTTCCGACCACCCCCGACCGCCTTCGACCACCTTCGACGGGCACCCCCCATCTCCGTGGCCCGTCACCCCGCCGTGGCCCCCGCACGCGCATCACTCCCCCGCGCGCGCGTGGGCCACGGCTTTTCGCGCCAAACCCCCCGCCATGAGCCCGATGGGAGGAAACTGGGGCGCTCCAGCGCCGAGCCTGGGCGAGGGCTAGGATCCCGGTTCCGTACGGTGCCAGTGACCCAATGGCCTCCGGTTCGTTCACCCGGACAGGGGAACGAACCCTCTCAGCGACCCGAGGTGCTCGATATGGTGGCCCCGCCGGACAACGACGTGCTCTGGGCACGCGGCCTGCACTACTCCTACAGCGGTTCACCGGCCCTGACCGGTGTCTCCATCGGTGTCCGCGAGGGCGAGATCCTGGCCGTGACCGGGCCCCGCGGCGCCGGGAAGACCACACTCCTCAAATGCCTGTCGGGCCAGCTCCTCGCGGACCCCGGCGAGGTGTGGTTCAACAGCGCCCCCGTGCACACCCTCTCCCGCGCGGCCCGCGAGCGGCTGCGCCGCGAGCGCTTCGGCTGGATCGACAGCCGGCCGCACCTGGTGCCGGAGCTGACCGGCTGGGAGAACACCGCCCTGCCGCTGCTGGTGCGCGGCACCACCCACAAGTCCGCCAAGCAGACCGCCACCGAATGGCTCGAACGCCTGGACGTCGGCGACTGCGCCCGCAAACGACCCGGCGCGCTCACCCAGGCCCAGCGCCAGCGCGTCGCCATCGCCCGCGCCCTGGCCGCCGAGCCCACCGTGGTCTTCGCGGACGAACCCACCGCGCCCCTCCACCAGGCCGACCACGCCCAGGTGCTCCGCACCCTCACCACGGCGGCCCGCTCCCACCAGATCACCGTCGTGCTGGCCACCCTCGACGAGGAGAGCGCCGCCCTCGCCGACCGCACCGTCACCCTCGTCGACGGCCGCCGGGGCGGAGCCATCCCGGCCCCCGACGCGTCCGAGGGAGAGGGCAGGGCCGCGTGCTCAGTCTCCGCCTAGCGCGCGGCGCGCACCCCCTCGTCCTGCTGCGGCGCCTGCTGGTCGCCGTCGCCTCGGCCGGGGTCGGCTTCCTCCTCCTGTGCAGCCTCGGCTACGCGGTGGCCCACCCCAAGGCCCCGCAGGAGTCGCTCGTCCGGCTGATCTGGTGCGCCGCGCCGCTCGCCGCCGTCGTGCAGTTCGCGGTGGCCGTCGCCCGCAACGACCCCGCCACCCGGCCCCGCGACGGCCTCGACGCCATCGGCTTCGGCCCCCTGCGCCTGTCGCTCCTCGCCGCCACCTCCACGGCCCTCTCCTGCGGCCTGGGCAGCGTCGCGGCGCTGCTGGTCTACCTGGAACTGCGCGGCGACCTCGGCGGCACTCCGGCCGGCGGCGCCGCCGCCGGACTGCTGGACGGCCGGACCGCCCTGCCGTGGGGAGCCACGCTGACGCTGTTGGGGCTGCTCCCGGCGCTGTCGGCGGGCGCGTGCGCCATCGCACTGCGCCCGCGCGGGAAGCGCGGGGCGGGCGTACGGGGCGCGACGGAGGCGGCCGACGACGCCGCCACCGCCGACCGGCCCTCCCGGGCCGCCTACGCCGGCCTGCCCTGGGGCGTCTCGATCATCGCCTGCGGCCTCGCCCTGGAGGCGTACGTCGGCCGGGGCACCGCCCCCGCGCCCGGCTCGCTGCTGGCCCTGCCCGGCCAGGACGGCGGCGCCTCCCCGGGCCTGCTGGGCGGCTGGCTGCTCGCCTCCCTGGGACTGGTGCTGGCCGGCCCCGGGCTCACCCACTGGTGCGGGGTGCTGCTGGCGGCCGGTCGGCCCGGGGCGATGCGGCTGCTCGCCGGGCGGATACTGCAGGACGCGGCGACCCGCATCGGCCGGCCGCTCGGCGTACTGTGCGCGGTCGCCGCCGGGGCGCTGGCCGCCGTCGAGCTCTACGGGGCGGCCTGGGAGCGCTCGGGGCCCCGCCCCTTCGGCCCACTGACCGGCCTGGGCGCGGGCGTGGTGATGGCCTGTGTGACCGCCACGGCGATCACCGCGGCCCTCGACGCCCGGCAGGTGCGCTCCGACACCACCTCGGCCCTGCTGCGGCTGGGCGTCCCGGCCAAGCTGCTGCGCGGCGCCGCCGCGGTGCGCACGGTGGTGCTGCTGGCCGTCCTGGCCCCGCTGACCTGGGTGATCGCCGAACTGACGGCGCTTCCGCTGACCCGCTGACGGAACGGCCGCGGAGGGACCGTGACCGACAGCTCTTGACCAATCCTTGACCGAAGGCAACTTCGACGCCGAAAAGTACGTCTGCTACATACGTCTGCTTCACATGCACGACGGGTTATCAGGCGAACGGAGCTATCGGTGATCATCGGCCTTGTCACGGCTGTCGCGGCCTCGGTGTGTTACGGCACAGGTTCGGTCCTGCAAGCCGTGGGGTCGCGCAAATCGGCCCTCAGGGAGGCCGGCGATCCCTCCACCACGGCGGCCACCACCCAGCACGGCGGCCCGAGCCTGTCGTCCACCGCCAAGGCGGCGGTGACGTGGGAGTTCATGGTCGGCACGGTCCTGGACTTCGTGGGCTTCGCGCTCGGCGCCCTCGCCGCCCGGATGCTGCCGCTGTTCCTCTCCCAGACCGTCATCAGCGCCAACCTCATCGTCACCGCCCTGCTGAGCATCAAGCTGCTGGGCATACGACTGAACCGCAAGGAATGGGCGTCGATCGGCGTCGTCTGCTCCGCCCTGGTGCTGCTGGCCACCGCCGCCGGGCACGAGGGCAACGGCGACGCCGCCCGGTCCACCCACTGGTGGCTGCTGATCATCTCCGTCGTGCTGATGGGCGGTGGCTGGATCGCCGTCCACTTCCTCGGCTCCAAGGCCGCGATCCTCGCCGGTCTCCTCTCCGGCCTCGGCTTCGGCGCCATCGGCGTCGGCGTGCGCATCCTCGACGGCATCGACCCGTTCGACCTGCCGACCCTGATCGCCGATCCTGCGCTCTACGCGATCCTCATCTCCGGCGGCGTCGGCATGTACCTCCACACCGTCGCCCTGCAGATCGGCTCGGTCAACGGCGCCACCGCCGCCCTCGTGGTCGGCGAGACCGTCCTGCCCGGCATCATCGGCGTCCTGTGGCTCGGCGACGCCTCCCGCGCGGGCTTCGCCTGGATGGCCGTCCTCGGCTTCCTCCTGGCCGTGGCCGGCGCCGTGGCAGTGGCCTGGTTCGGCGAACCGGACAGCCATGCGGCTGGGCTTCCGGAGACGGAGAAGTCGGCACCGGAGCCGACGACCGTCTAGCCCGCGCTGACGCGTGGTGTCCTCAAACGCCGGACGGGCTGCCATCAGCCCGTCCGGCGTTTGAGGACCGGGGGTCCGGGGGGGGCGGAGCCCCCGGTTACGGGAAGGGGCGGGGTGGGGGAAGACTCACCCCAGCGCCACCACGTCGTCGCCCTCGAACACGACCCCCACCCGGTCCCCCACCGCCGGCGCCCCGGCCAACGCACAGGCCGCCTCAAGCTCCGGCCCACCCTCCGGCCGCAACCGCACCACCACGTGGTCCCCCCGGAACGTCCGGGCCCCGACCACACACGGCAGCCCGTCCACCACGTCGGTCAGCCGCACGCCCGCCGGCCGCACCAGCACCCGGCACTCCCCCTCCGCCGTTCCCGGCGGCACCGGCAGCTTCCCCCACGCGGTCTCCGCGAGGGAGCCCCGCACCGTCGCGGGTACGACGTTCTCGAACCCCAGGAACCGCGCCACGAACTCCGACGCCGGCCGCTGCCACACCTCCAGCGGCGTGCCCGCCTGGGCGATGCGACCGTCGCGCATCACCACCACCCGGTCGGCCAGCGCGAAGGCCTCGCCCTGGTCGTGGGTGACCGCCAGCACCGTGGTGCCCAGCCGCCCGAACAGGGCGCGCAGCTCGACGACCAGCCGCTCGCGCAGGCTCCGGTCGAGCTGGCCGAGCGGCTCGTCCAGCATCAGCAGCCGCGGCTCGGGCGCCAGGGCCCGGGCCAGGGCGACCCGCTGCTGCTCGCCGCCGGACAGCCGGGCCACCGAGCGCTTCTGGGCGCCCGGCAGGCCCACCAGCTCCAGCAGCTCGCCCACCCGGCGTTCCGTCTCCGCCCGTCCGGTGCCGCGCATGCGCAGCCCGAAGGCGACGTTGCCCGCCACGTCCCGCTGCGGGAAGAGCTGGTGATCCTGGAACATCAGGCCCACCCCGCGCCGGTGCGTGGGCACCCCGCCCTGGTCCCGGCCGGCGAGCAGCACCCGGCCGGCGTCCGCGTGCCGCAGGCCCGCGACGACCCGCAGCAGGGTGGACTTCCCGCTGCCGCTCGGCCCGAGCACGCACACGATCTCGTGTTCGGCGACCTCCAGGTCCACCGCGTCCAGCGCCGCGCGCTCGCCGAAGCGGACGGTCACCCCTTCGAGCCGAAGCATCAGAACTCTCCCGTACGGTCGGTGCGCACCCGCTCCAGCACCAGCAGCGCCGCGGCGCACACCAGCATCAGGACGGTGCTGAGGGCCATCGCCTGCCCGTAGTTCATCTCGCCGGGACGGCCCAGCAGCCGGGCCACGGCCACCGGCAGGGTGGGGCTGTCGGGGCGGGCGATGAAGACGGTCGCCCCGAACTCGCCGAGCGACACCGCGAAGGCGAAGCCCGCGGCGACCGCCAGGGCGCGGCCCACCAGCGGCAGGTCCACCTCGCGCCAGGCCCGCAGCGGCGACGCGCCGAGCACGGCCGCCGCCTCGCGCAGCCGGGCGTCCACCGCGCGGAGGACGGGCAGCATGGTCCGTACGACGAACGGGACGCCCACGAGCGCCTGGGCCAGCGGCACCAGGATCCAGGAGGTGCGCAGGTCCAGCGGGGGCTCGTCCAGGCTGATCAGGAAGCCGAAGCCGACGGTGACCGCCGAGGTGCCCAGCGGCAGCATCAGCAGCGCGTCGAAGCCCCGTACGAGGAGGCCCTCACGGCGGGTGAGGGCGGCCGCGGCCAGACCGCCGACGACGACCGCGATGGCGGTGGCGGCCAGCCCGTAGGTCACGGAGTTGCCGATCGCCTCCAGCGGGGCGACGACGAACGTGCCGCCGTTGTCGCCGGCCGAGGTCAGGGCGCGGTAGAAGGCCAGGCCGTAGCCGTCGGGCCCGTCGAGGGAGCGCAGGACGAGGACGACCAGGGGTGCCAGCAGGAGCAGCGCGACGACGAGCAGGACGGAGGCCAGCAGGGCCCACTGGGCGGCGCCGCGCGGCCGCCGGGCGGTGCCCGCCGCGTCGACCAGCCGCAGCGTCGCCTCGCGTCGGCGGACGGTCCGGGCGTGCACGGCCAGCAGCGCGGCCACGACCACGAACTGCACGAGGGTGAGGACGGCGGCCGTGGGGAGGTCCAGCAGCTGCGCGGTCTGCTGGTAGATCTCCACCTCCAGCGTCGCGTAGCGCGGGCCGCCGAGGATCTGGACGACGCCGAAGGAGGTGAAGGTGAACAGGAAGACCATCAGGGAGGCCGCGGCCACCGCCGGCGCCAGCGCCGGCAGGGTCACCTTCCGCCAGGCCGCGAGGCGCCCGGCGCCCAGCACGCGGGCCGCCTCCTCCTGGCGCGGGTCGAGCTGTGCCCACAGGCCGCCGACGGTCCGCACGACGACGGCGTAGTTGAAGAAGACGTGCGCGAGGAGGATCGCCCAGACGGTGGTGTCCAGGCGTACGCCCCACAGCTCGTCCAGCAGCCCGCCGCGCCCCACCAGGGCCAGGAACGCCGAGCCGGCGACGACGGTCGGCAGCACGAAGGGCACGGTGACGACGGCCCGCAGCAGGCGTCTGCCGGGGAAGTCATAGCGCGCGAGGACGTACGCGCCGGGGAGCGCGAGCAGGAGCGTGAGCGCGGTGGAGGCCGCCGCCTGCCAGGTGGTGAACCACAGGACGTGGCCGATGTGCGGGTCGGTGAGCACCTCCCCGACGCGGGAGAGCTGCCACTGCCCGCCGTCCTTCAGGCCCCGGCCGACGATCGAGGCGACCGGGTAGGCGAAGAAGAGCCCGAAGAAGGCGAGCGGCAGGGCCATCAGGGCCAGCCGTGTCGCCGTGCGCCGGGGGCCGCCGCCCGCGGGGGCGGCGGCGTCGCGCGGGGCCGTTCCGGCCTCGTCGGCCGCGTCGGCCGCTTCGGCTACTTCAGGACGAGCGAGGACCATTCCTTGACCCACTGGTCGCGGTTGGCGGCGATCTTCTCCGGGGCGAGCGTCCCGGGCTTGTCGATCCGCGCGCCGTACTTGGTGAAGACCTCGGGCAGGGCGGCGCCCTCGGTGACGGGGTTGACGAACATCTGGAGCGGCATGTCCTGCTGGAACTCCTTGCTCAGCAGGAAGTCCAGGAGGGCCTTGCCGCCCTCGGTGTTCTTCGCGCCCTTGAGGAGGCCGGCGAACTCGATCTGCCGGAAGCAGGTGCCGGTGGCGACGCCCGTCGGGCCCTCCTTGGGCTCCGGCTTCACGCCGAGCACCTCGGCGGGCGGGCTGGAGGCGTAGGAGACCACGAGGGGCTTGTCGCCCTTGGCCTTCCGCCCGGCGGCGGAGCCGGAGAAGCGGTCGTTGTAGGCCTGCTCCCAGCCGTCGACGACCTCGACGCCGTTCTCCTTCAGCTTCTTCCAGTAGTCCTTCCAGCCGTCGTCGCCGTACTGGGCGACGGTGGCGAGCTGGAAGGCCAGGCCCGGGGAGGAGGTGGCGGAGTTCTCGGTGACCAGGAGGTTCTTGTACTCCGGCTTGACCAGGTCGTCGAGGGAGCTCGGCGGGTCCAGCTTGTGGTCGGCGAAGTAGGCGCGGTCGTAGTTGACGCAGATGTCGCCGGTGTCGACGGGCGTGACGCGGTGCTCACCGGCATCCGCCCGGAAGCTCTTCGGCACCCGGTCCAGGCCCTTGGCCTCGTACGGCTCGAAGATCCCCTTGTCGAGGGCGCGCGACAGCAGGGTGTTGTCGACACCGAAGAAGACGTCGCCCTGCGGGTGGTTCTTGGAGAGGATCGCCTGATTGACGGCCCGGCCGGCGTCGCCGCTCTTGATGACCTTGACCTTGTACCCCGTGCGCGCGGTGAACTCCTTGAGCACCGCGTCGGAGGCCGCGAAGGAGTCGTGCGAGACCAGGGTGACGGTCTTGCTCTTCGACTCCCCCGCGCCCTTGTCGTCCTGGCTTCCGCAGGCCGCGAGGGCGGGCAGGCCGAGCGCGGCCACGGCGGCCGCGCCGACGGCACGCCGGAGGGTGGTGTTCATGGTGGTGCTGACTCCCTACGCCGGTACTAACCGGATCAGGTCCGAGGGTCTGCGGGCCGTGCCGCACTCTCAGCGCTTAGTGCGCTCCCCTGTCGGATTGTTCATTTGTACGAGGTGATGCAGGGGGACAGTATCAGCGCTCGGTGGCGGCGAGCTGTCCGCAGGCCCCGTCGATCTCCTGGCCGCGGGTGTCCCGCACGGTGACGGGCACGCCGTGCGCGGCGATGGCCGCGACGAAGGCGCGCTCGTCCTCGGGACGGGAGGCGGTCCACTTCGAGCCCGGGGTCGGGTTGAGCGGGATGAGGTTGACGTGCACCCGCTTGCCCTTGAGGAGGCGGCCGAGGAGGTCGCCGCGCCAGGCCTGGTCGTTGATGTCGCGGATCAGGGCGTACTCGATGGAGATCCGGCGCCCGGACTTCTCGGCGTACTCCCAGGCGGCGTCGAGGACCTCACGGACCTTCCAGCGGGTGTTGACCGGCACCAGGGTGTCGCGCAGCTCGTCGTCGGGGGCGTGCAGCGAGACGGCGAGGCGGCACTTGAAGCCCTCGTCCGCGAAGCGGTGCATGGCCGGGACGAGGCCGACGGTGGAGACGGTGATGCCGCGCTGCGACAGACCCAGGCCGTCCGGCTCGGGGTCGGTGAGACGGCGGATGGCGCCGACGACGCGCTTGTAGTTCGCGAGCGGCTCGCCCATGCCCATGAAGACGATGTTGGACAGCCGCGCGGGGCCGCCGGGCACCTCACCGTCGCGCAGGGCGCGCATGCCGTCCACGATCTGGTGGACGATCTCGGCGGTGGACAGGTTGCGGTCCAGGCCCGCCTGGCCGGTGGCGCAGAACGGGCAGTTCATGCCGCAGCCGGCCTGGGAGCTGATGCACATGGTGACCCGGTCGGGGTAGCGCATGAGCACGGACTCGACGAGCTTGCCGTCGTGGAGGCGCCACAGGGTCTTGCGGGTGGTGTCGTCGTCGCACGAGATGTGCCGCACGACGCTCATGAGCTCCGGCAGCAGCTCGCCCGCGAGCTTCTCGCGGGCGGCGGCCGGGATGTCCGTCCACTGCGCCGGGTCGTGCGCGTAGCGGGCGAAGTAGTGCTGGGACAGCTGCTTGGCGCGGAACGGCTTCTCGCCGATCGCGGCGACGGCCTCGCGGCGCTCGTCGGGGCTGAGGTCGGCGAGGTGCCGCGGCGGCAGCTTGGCCCCGCGGGGGGCGACGAACGTCAGTTCTCCAGGCGCGGGGGCCATGAGCGGAAACTCCTCAGTGCGACGAAAGCGGATGATCTCCGCTGTCGCGGAGCCGGCGGCAGGACGATGCCGGAACCCGGAGATCTCTCAGGGGCACCCACGGTCGCGGGGCCGGAAAAGGGCCCGTCGCGCGGCGACGAGCCCTTCCAGGGTACCTGGCGCCGGTCCGGACCGGCCGGGACCGGAACAGCGCCCGCTCCACGCCGGCCGGGACCGGCCGGCGCACGGCCTGCGCGGCGTGGCCTGTGCGGCGTGGCCTACGCGGAACCGACGAACGCCACCATGAGCAGCCACACCACCGGAGCGGTCGGCAACAGGGAGTCCAGCCGGTCCATGATCCCGCCGTGCCCCGGCAGCAGGGAGCCCATGTCCTTGATGCCCAGGTCCCGCTTGATCATCGACTCGCCGAGGTCGCCCAGCGTGGCGCTGACCGCGACCGCGAGGCCCAGCAGCAGGCCCTGCCACCACACGCCGTCGTCGATGAGGTACTGCATGCACAGCGCGCCCGCGACCATGGCGAACGCCACAGCGCCGAACAGGCCCTCGCGGGTCTTGCCCGGGCTGATGCGCGGGGCGAGCTTGTGCTTGCCGAAGCGCCAGCCCACCGCGTACGCGCCGGTGTCGCTGACCACCGTCAGGACGAGGAACGTCAGCACCCGCCAGGCGCCGTCCCCGGCGGCCAGCATCAGCGCCACGAAGGTGGCGAGGAAGGGCACGTAGAACGCCGCGAAGACGCCCGCCGTGACGTCCCTGAGGTAGTCGTCCGGCGGCTCGGTCATGCGCCACAGGAGGACGGCGAGCGCGGTGAAGGCCATGGCCACCCACGCGGCCTCGGCGCCGCTCGCGTAGCCCGCGACGATCATGGCGGCGCCGCCGATGGCGAGCGGCACCAGGGGAGCCCTGATGCCCTTGCGCTCGGCGAGCCGGGAGGTCAGCTCCCAGAGCCCGACCACCACGGCGACGACGATCACCCCGAGGAAGACGGGCTTGTAGACGAACAGGGAGGCGAGGATCACCGCGCCGAGGCCGACTCCGACCCCTATCGCGGCACGCAGATCCCGGCCCGCGCTCTTCTTCGCCTTGGCCCCCTGGGGGGCGGCAGGCTCCTGCGGCCGGATGTCGGGCTCCTGTTCATCGCGGAACAGGGGGCCACCGATGTGGGCGGCCCCCCGCTCACGGTCGGCACCGTCCTCCTGGTCTCCGCCAGCTCCGGGCACAATGGGCATGGGCCGAGTCTGCGCCGCGACACCCGCCTCGTGCACAGGACCCGCCGGTGGGGGCACCTCCCGGGGGTAACCGGGGGCGAGCTGCTGGTCGGTGGACCCCCAGTGGCCGGCGCGCGGCGGGGCTCCCCAGGATGCGTCGTTCATCAGACCTCGAGGAGCTCGGCTTCCTTGTGCTTGAGCAGCTCGTCCACCTGCGCGACGTACTTCGCGGTGGTGTCGTCGAGCTCCTTCTCGGCGCGGCGCACGTCGTCCTCGCCCGACTCCTTGTCCTTGACCAGCTTGTCGAGGAGGTCCTTCGCCTTGCGGCGGATGGAGCGGATCGAGACCTTGGCGTCCTCGGCCTTGGTCTTGGCGACCTTGACGTAGTCACGGCGGCGCTGCTCGGTCAGCTCCGGGAACGTCACCCGGATGATGCTGCCGTCGTTGCTCGGGTTGACGCCGAGGTCCGAGTCGCGGATGGCCTGCTCGATGTTGCGCAGCGCGCTCTTGTCGAACGGCGTGACCACGGCCATGCGGGGCTCGGGCACCGAGAACGACGCCAGCTGGTTGATGGGCGTCAGCGCGCCGTAGTAGTCGGCGACGATCTTGTTGAACATCGCCGGGTGCGCACGCCCGGTGCGGATCGCCGCGAAGTCCTCCTTGGCGACCACGACGGCCTTCTCCATCTTCTCCTCGGCCTCGAGGAGGATCTCTTCGATCACCACTTGCTCCTGGTGTTATCAGTAAGCAGAGCCTCGCCCCTGCGCGCGTCTTCTCCTGCACGGTGTCCGACCGGCAGGCAGTTGTCCATCCCCGTGCCGAGGTCTTCCCCCGGCACGGTGTTGCCGTCCGCCGGCGTCCGGGCGGGCGGACGCGGACGGCGTGCGGTTTGTCAGGCCCGCGTGCCCTGGTCGCTCACGAGCGTGCCGATCTTCTCACCCTTGACCGCACGCGCGATGTTGCCCGCGGCGAGCAGCTCGAAGACCAGGATCGGCAGCTTGTTGTCCATGCACAGGCTGATGGCGGTGGCGTCGGCGACCTTCAGGCCGCGGGCGAGCACCTCGCCGTACTCCAGGGCGTCGAACTTCACCGCGTCGGGGTTCTTCTTCGGGTCGGAGTCGTAGACCCCGTCGACGCCGTTCTTGCCCATGAGGATCGCCTCGGCGTGGATCTCCAGGGCGCGCTGGGCGGCGGTGGTGTCGGTGGAGAAGTAGGGCATGCCCATGCCGGCGCCGAAGATCACGACGCGGCCCTTCTCCAGGTGGCGCACGGCGCGCAGCGGGATGAACGGCTCGGCGACCTGGCCCATGGTGATACCGGTCTGGACCCGGGTCTCCACGCCTTCCTTGGACAGGAAGTCCTGGAGGGCGAGGCTGTTCATCACGGTGCCGAGCATGCCCATGTAGTCCGAGCGGGCCCGGTCCATGCCGCGCTGCTGGAGCTCGGCGCCACGGAAGAAGTTGCCGCCGCCGATGACGACGGCGATCTCGTAGCCCTCGCGGACCACGGCGGCGATCTCACGGGCGATGGCGTGCACGACATCGGGGTCGACACCGAGCCCGCCGCCACCGGCGAAGGCCTCACCTGACAGTTTCAGCAGGAACCGGCGCCGCTTGCCCGTCACGGCGCTGGTGTCGTCGGCGGCCTGCTTGGCGTCCGCACCCTGGTTCATTGCAGTTCTCCTCGTGCACATACGAAGAAGGCCATTGCCGGATGGATCCTTTCGGTTCCCTCTGCGGCAATGGCCTCCTCGTCACATCAGCGGCCGGCCGGTGGACGGTCGGCTGCGTACGACCCTAGCGGGTCGCGGGTCATTCGCTGCTGCCGACGGCTCAGGCGCCGACGCGGATGCGGGCGAAGCGCTTCAGCGTGACACCGGCCTCGTCCAGGATCTTCTGGACGGTCTTCTTGTTGTCCTTGGCGAACGCCTGGTCCAGCAGGACCTGCTCCTTGAAGAAGCCGGTGACGCGACCCTCGACGATCTTCGGCAGGGCGGCCTCGGGCTTGCCCTCCTCGCGAGCGGTGGCCTCGGCGACGCGACGCTCGTTCTCGACGACGTCGGCCGGGATGGCGTCACGGGAGAGGAACTTCGGCGCGAACGCGGCGATGTGCTGCGCGACGTCCTTGGCGACCTCGGCGTTGTCGCCGTCCAGCTCGACCAGGACACCGACCTGCGGGGGCAGGTCCGCGGCGGTGCGGTGCATGTAGGCGAAGACCTTGCCGTCGGCGAAGTGCGCGAAGCGGTCGACGACGATCTTCTCACCGAGGGTGGCGTTGGCCTCGTCCACGAACGCCTGGACGGTCTTGCCGGCCTCGATCTCGGAAGCCATCAGGGCCTCGACGTCGGCCGGGGCGACCTTGGCGATGTGGGCGGCCAGGGCGTCGGCGACGGCGATGAACTTCTCGCCCTTGGCGACGAAGTCCGTCTCGCACTTCAGCTCGACGATGACACCGGAGCCGTTGTCGTCGGCGATGACGGAGGCGACGGCGCCGTTCTCGGTGGTGCGGCTCTCGCGCTTGGCCACACCCTTCAGGCCCTTGACGCGAACGATCTCGACGGCCTTCTCGAGGTTGCCCTCGGCCTCGTCGAGCGCCTTCTTGCAGTCCATCATGCCGGCGCCGGTGAGCTCGCGGAGCTTCTTGACGTCAGCGGCGGTGTAGTTCGCCATCCTTGAATCCTTCTTCTGCACTACGCCCAGCCGGCCCCGTACGAGGCGCGGTCGGGCTCGTCCGTCTTGAGGTCACCACAGCTGCCGGTCCCCGTCCCGCTGACGGGGTCCGACAGTGGATCCACCGGGCGACGGCGGGGGCGTTTCACGCGCCCCCGCCGTGCACTACGGCTTGGGGCGTCAGGCCTGCTCGGCGTCGGCCGGCTTCTCGGCCTCGACGGCCTCGGCGGCCGGGGCGGCCTCGGCGGCCGGGGCCTCGGCGGCCTCGTCAGCCTTCTTCTCGCCCTCGAGCAGGTCGCGCTCCCACTCGGCCAGCGGCTCGCCCGCGGCCTTCTCGCCCTTGCCCTCACCGGCACCACCGGAGCGGGCGATGAGGCCCTCGGCGACGGCGTCGGCGATCACACGGGTGAGCAGGGTGACGGAGCGGATGGCGTCGTCGTTGCCCGGGATCTTGTAGTCGACCTCGTCGGGGTCGCAGTTGGTGTCGAGGATCGCGACGACCGGGATGCGCAGCTTGCGCGCCTCACCGACGGCGATGTGCTCCTTCTTGGTGTCCACGATCCAGACGGCGCTGGGCACCTTCTGCATCTCGCGGATACCGCCGAGGGTCTTCTCCAGCTTGGCCTTCTCGCGGGAGAGGACCAGGAGCTCCTTCTTGGTGAGGCCGGAGGCGGCCACGTCCTCGAAGTCGATGAGCTCGAGCTCCTTCAGGCGCTGGAGGCGCTTGTAGACGGTCGAGAAGTTGGTGAGCATGCCGCCCAGCCAGCGCTGGTTGACGTAGGGCATGCCGACACGGGTCGCCTGCTCGGCGATGGCCTCCTGGGCCTGCTTCTTCGTACCGACGAACATGATGGAGCCGCCGTGCGCGACGGTCTCCTTGACGAACTCGTAGGCGCGGTCGATGTACGACAGCGACTGGAGCAGGTCGATGATGTAGATGCCGTTGCGCTCCGTGAAGATGAAACGCTTCATCTTCGGGTTCCAACGACGGGTCTGGTGACCGAAGTGGACGCCGCTCTCCAGCAGCTCCCGCATCGTGACGACGGCCATGGCCGCGCTCCTTGAAATACTCGGTTCCACGACGGCCGGGCGGCCGCCGCTCCTGACGCCCCGACGCGCCTGCCGTGGACGATTTCCCGTACGAGAAGCCGTTCCGCGGACCGAGAGACACGGCCACCGGGCTGCCCGAGTGGGTCTGACGCGCCAGTGGCGGGGCGTGCGAAGTCGACCCGGTGACCCGGATCGCCAAGAGAAGTGTACGGGACCGGAGAAGCGGCGGGTGACGGCGTTGTGCACAACCCGCGAGTAGTCCACAGATCCTCGTCATGATCCGCACGTTCGGACACGCTCCGTCACCGTGGGGGCATGCGACGAACGGGTCCGGTCGCCCGGGCGCTCCTGCTGCGCGCCCTCGCGACCCTCATTCTCTGGTGTACGGGCGCCGCCGCGCCGGCGTTCGCCGACCCCGGTGACCGTGCGTGGCCGGTCGCGGGGGCGGCCGGGGCGCGCCGGCCGCCGGTGCTGCGCGCGTGGGAGCCCCCGCCGGCGCCCTGGGCGGCGGGGCACCGCGGCGTGGATCTGCGCGCGGGCCCGGGCCTGCCGGTGCGGGCGGCGGCCGCGGGGACGGTGTCCTTCGCGGGCACGGTGGCCGGGCGCGGGGTGCTGGTGGTGGAGCTGTCCGGCACGGGCGCGCCGCCCCTGCGGACGACCTACGAGCCGGTAAGGGCGGCGGTGCCGGTGGGGACACGGGTGACGGCCGGGCAGCCGGTGGGCGTCCTCCAGCCGGGCCCGTACCACTGCCCGGGCCCCTGCCTCCACTGGGGCCTACGGCGAGGGGACACCTATCTGGACCCACTCACCCTGCTGCCGCGCTGGATGCTGCGGGGCGGCCCGTCGCGTCTTCTGCCGGTGGAGGGGCGGCTGGGGAGGCGGGGCCGACGGGCGGTGGGGTCAGCCTCGGACGCCGCGCAGGGCCATCGTGACCGCGGCTTCGGTGATCCGGTCCGGTTCCTCAGCGGCGCCGAGCTCGATGCGGCGTACGGCGGCGTCGACGACGCCCTGGAGCAGCATGGCCGTCAGGCGCGGCTGCTCGTGGCCGAGGGCCATCAGGGCCTCGACGACCATCGCGATCAGTCCGCCGTGGGCGGCGCGGATCTTCTCACGGGCGCCCGCGTCGAGCTCGCCGGCGGAGATGGCGACGACGGCCCGGTGGCGGCGGTCGCCGACAAGCGTCAGCTGCTGCCGTACATAGGCCTCGATCTTGTCCTCGGGAGTGGCGGCCCGCTCCATGGCGGCCTCCACCTCGGCGGCCCAGACGGGGAAGTCGACGGCGCACAGCTCCTCGACGACGGCCGCGCGGGAGCGGAAGTACTCGTAGACCGAGGACCGCGCGAGTCCCGTGCGCTCGGCGAGGGCGGGGAAGGTCAGCGCCTCCGTACCGCCTTCGGACAGCAATGAGCGGGCGGCGTCCAAGAGGGCGTCGCGCTGCATCGTCCGGTGCTCGGCCACTGAGGCCGCTCGAATCCTGGGCACGGACCCACTGTACGGACAGGGTCGGCCCGCGACGACGCTGGAGGGACGATTCGGCGAACGGTTCCGCGACCGGGTTCAGCGGCCGACGTCCGCCAGCTTGGCCCGCAATTGGAGGACCGACTTGGTGTGGATCTGGCTCACCCGGCTCTCCGTGACGCCGAGGACGTGGCCGATCTCGGCCAGGGTGAGGCCCTCGTAGTAGTAGAGGGTGACGACGGTCTTCTCCCGGTCGGGCAGGGTGTTGATCGCGCGGGCCAGCAGCCGCCGGAGCTCGTGGTCCTCGGCGACCTCGACGGGGTCGTCGGCGGCGGTGTCCTCCAGGGTGTCCATCAGGCTCAGCCGGTCGCCGCCCTCGCCGCCCGCGTGGAGCAGCTCCTCCAGAGCCACCACGTTGGCCAGCGACAACTGGCTGAAGACCGCGTGCAGTTCCTCCAGGGAGATCTCCATCTCCGCGGCCACCTCGGCCTCGGAGGGTGTGCGTCGCAGGGCGGCCTCCAGGGTGGCGTAGGCGCGCTCGACGGCGCGCGCCTTCTGCCGGACCGAGCGGGGGATCCAGTCCAGGGCCCGCAGCTCGTCGATCATCGCGCCCCGGATGCGGGTGATCGCGTAGGTCTCGAACTTGATGGAGCGGGTGGGGTCGAACTTCTCGATGGCGTCGATGAGGCCGAAGATCCCGGAGGAGACGAAGTCGGCCTGTTCGACATTGGAGGGCAGGCCGACGCTGACCCGCCCGGCCACGTACTTCACCAGGGGCGAGTAGTGGAGGATCAACTGCTCCCGCAGCCGGTCGTCGCCCGAGGCCTTGTACGACCGCCACAGCTCGTCGAGCGTCGTGGGTGCGGGAGGGCGCACGGCGCCGCGCGCTGCGGGCGGTGCCGCCGCGCGGTCGGACCCGGAAGTGTGCTGGGGCATACGTCGTTCTGAGCCGTTCTGCTGTGACGTGGACCGGTTGGTACGAACGGATGGAATCCCGTGAGCGTAGCGTGACCGGAGCACTGCGGTGAGCGAGGAGACCCCTTCGGTGGACGCGGCGGCGCTGCGCGGTGCTCCGGGCGACGGCCGCCGGGCGCCCGGCGGCCCCGCGGAGCCCGCCGTATCGGCCACCGCGGTCGCCTCCTTAACCCTTTCACCCGATCACCCCAGGTCAAAGACCGCCTCGCCGCACAGGGGGGCGCCGTCCGGGGGGCTTGGGGGTGCCGGATGTTGACGAAGCGTCAGCGAGCTGCCAGCGATCGCCCCGGCGTTCCACGAATCCCAGTGCCTGCAACCCGTACAGCCCGGCGACCGTCCTCTCCCTGCTCATCCCGGCGTTTCGCGCGATGAGCACGGCGTCGCCGCCGCCCTGTCCGGGGACGGCCTCCAGGGCCCGACGGGCGGTCTCGTCCAGCAGGTCGCGGGCCACCACCGGGCCGTGCCGCTCCGGCGCGAGCTCGCCCATGCCGCCGACGAGCTCGGCGACCTCGTCGGCGTCGGTCACCACGCAGGCCCCCTCGCGCAGCAGTTCGTGCACCCCCGCCGAGAGGCCGGAGGTGACCGGCCCGGGCACCCCCATCGTGTGCCGGCCCAGCCGCCGCGCCCGGCGCGCCGTGACCAGCGCCCCGCTGCGGTACTCCGCCTCCACCACCACCGTCCCCCGCGTCAGCGCCGCGATGACGCGGTTGCGGAGCACGAAGCGGGCGCGCGTGGGATGCCCGCCCGGCGGCAGCTCCGCCACCACCAGCCCCTGCTCCGCGATCCGGCCGAGGAGCTCGGCGTGCCCGCGCGGATAGGGCACGTCGACCCCGCAGGCCAGCACCGCCGTCGTCGCCCCGCCCGCGGCGAGCGCCCCGCGGTGCGCGGCCCCGTCGACCCCGTACGCGGCGCCGGAGACCACCACCCAGCCGCGCTCCGCGAGCCCCGAGCCGAGCAGGGAGGCGACGTAGGAGCCGTAGTCGGTGCAGGCCCGGGCGCCCACCACGGCCACGGACCGCAGGGCCCAGAGCCGGAGGCTGGGCCCGCCGCGCACCCACAGGCCGACGGGCCGGGCGTCCCCCAGGTCGTCCAGCTGCCCGGGCCACTCGGGATCGCCCGGGCACACGAAGCGACCGCCGAGCCGGTCCACGGCCGCCAGGTCGGCGGCCGGGTCGCGGGCGGCGGCGCGCGCCCGGCACCCGGCGAGCCGGTCGGCGCCCGCGCCCTCCGGCGGCGGCCCGGCCCCGGTCAGCCCCCGCACCAGCGCCACCGCCCCCATCTCCCGCAACCACCGGCCCACGTGCTCGTCGCCGGGCTCGGTCAGCCCGGTGAGCGCGGCCCGCGCCAGCCGCTCCTCCGGGCCCGGCCCCGTCACGGCAGGCTCCCGGCCCGGACCGCGCCGCGCAGCACACCCGTGCGCAGCTCCAGCGCCTGCACGACGTCCTCGGCGTCCGGCCGGTCGTGCCCGGCGAGGTCGGCCAGGGTCCAGGCGACGCGCAGCACCCGGTCGAGCCCCCGGGCCGTCAGGAACCCCCGCTCCATGTCCCGTTCGGCCTCGGCCAGCGCCTCCGGGGCGGCTCTGAAGCGGGTGCGCAGCTCATGGCCCGGGACGTCGCTGTTGGCGCACCAGGGTGTGCCGGCGTAGCGCTCGGCGGCCCGCGCCCGGGCGACGCGCACCCGCGCCGCGACCTCGGCACTGCTCTCGGCCGGCGGCGCGGCCGACGTCAGCTCGGAGCGGGCGACCGGCTCGACCCGCACCCTGAGGTCGACGCGGTCCATCAGCGGGCCCGACAGCCGGCCCAGATAGCGCCGGACCGCCTGCGGCGGGCACTCGCAGCCGTCGCCGGTCATGCCGTGCCGGCCGCAGGGGCACGGGTTGGCCGCGAGCACCAGCAGGAAGGCGGCGGGCAGCCGCATCATCCCGCCGGACCGGGCGACCACCACGTGCCCCGATTCCAGGGGCTGCCGCAGCGCGTCCAGGACCCGCCCGGAGAACTCGGGCGCCTCGTCCAGAAAAAGCACTCCACGGTGCGCCAGCGACACAGCGCCTGGGCGGGGCTGCCCCGACCCGCCGCCGACGAGCGCGGGCATGGAGGCGGAGTGGTGGGGCGCGCAGTAGGGCGGGCGGTCGATCAGCGGCTGCCCGGTGGGAAGGACTCCGGCCACCGAATGGACCGCCGTGACCTCCAGGGACTCCTGCGGCGTGAGGGGCGGCAGGAGCCCGGGCAGCCGCTCGGCCAGGAGCGTCTTGCCGGCCCCGGGCGGGCCCAGGAGGGAGAGATGGTGCCGCCCGGCGGCGGCCACCTCCAGCGCCCGGCGCGCCCTGGCCTGCCCGGCGACCTCGGCCAGGTCGGGCGGCCGCTCACCGGGCCGCGCCCCGGCGAACGGCGCGGCACCGGGCATCACCAGCCCCGCCAGCGCCGGGTCGGGCCGCCCGTCCCCAGGCGGATCCTCGTCCTCCTCGGGCACCGGCTCGTCGGCCAGCACCGCGACCAGCTGCCGGAGGCTGCGCACCCCCAGGACCGAGACGCCCGGGACCAGCGCCGCCTCCGCCGCCGTGCGCTCGGGGACGACCACCTGGCGGTACCCGGCGTCGGCGGCGGCCAGGACCGCGGGAAGGACGCCCCGCACCGGGCGGACCCGGCCGTCCAGTCCCAGCTCGCCGATCATCACCAGATCGGCGATCGAGGAGGGCGCGATCCGCTCCGCCGCCGCCAGGACCGCGCAGGCCACGGCCAGGTCGAAGCCGCTGCCGCCCTTGGGGACGGAGGCCGGGCTCAGGCCCACCGTCAGCTTCTTCTGCGGCCATTCGCCGCCGGAGTTCACCACCGCCGCCCGGACCCGGTCGCGGCTCTCGCTCAGGCTCTTGTCGGGCAGCCCCACCAGGGTGAACGCGGCGACGCCCGGCTCCAGGCCGGCCTGGACCTCGACCACCACGCCCTCGACCCCGGTCAGCGCCACCGAGCACGTCCGCGCGAAGCCCATCACGCCACCCCCTTGACGTGCTCCACCACGGGCGCGCCGCGGCCGGGGAGGACCACACCCACCAGGTCGATGCGCACCCCGCCCGGCGGGGCGCCGCCGTACCGCTCCAGCCAGCGGCCCGCCAGCAGGCGCAGTCGCGCGGCCTTGCCGGCCCGGACCGCGGCCATCGGATGTTCGAACGGCCCCTCACGCCGGGCCTTGACCTCGCAGACGACCAGGGTGTCGCCGTCCGCGGCCACGATGTCGATCTCGCCGTCCCGGCACCGCCAATTGCGGGCCAGCACGGTCATCCCGGCCTCGGTCAGCCGGCGCGCGGCCAGCTCCTCCCCGTACCGGCCGAGTCCCCCTCGGGCGTTCATCGGCACCACCTCCGGCACCGACTCTGCCGCCCCGCGCCCCGGCTGTGGGATCTTGGTGGACAACCGGCCCGATGTGGACAACCTCGCCACCCGAAGGTGGCCCTCCGCCCGGCCGGGGGGCGCCCGATCAGATCCCCGGAGCAGGTCCCCGGATCAGGTCCCCGGATCAGGTCCCCGGAAGGTCCAGATCCGTCTTGTTGAGCTCCTCGATGTTCACGTCCTTGAACGTGAGCACCCGCACCTGCTTCACGAAGCGCGCGGGACGGTACATGTCCCACACCCAGGCGTCCGCCATCGAGACCTCGAAGAAGACCTCGCCCTGCACGGAGTGCACCTGCATCTCGTAATCGTTGGTGAGGTAGAAGCGCCGCTCGGTCTCGATCACGTATTTGAACAGACCGACGACGTCGCGGTACTCCCGGTAGAGCTTCAGCTCCATCTCGGTCTCGTACTTCTCGAGGTCCTCGGCGCTCATGGCATGTTCCCCTTCAGCCGTGCGTCCCCCCATTGTGCGCGTCGGGCACGCCCGGTCTCCAGGTGCGCCGGCGTACTCGGGGGCCCCTCGCCGAGCAGCGTACGCGGCAGCTCGGCGAGCCTGTTCGGATACACCGTCTCACGGGCCGGGAGCGGTTCCTCGCACGACCGTCCGCCGCGGCCCGCCCCGTCCCGCCCCGGCCGGTTCAGCCGTGGGGCACCGGAACCCTCCCGCGGCCCCCCGCCCGGCGCCGGACCCGTGCCAGCGGCCCGTACGCCGCGCCGCCCATGACGAGCGCGGCGCCCGCGACCACGCAGGTGACCATCAGCGGCAGCGGCCCCGGGCGGGAGGTCCCGCCGGGCAGCGCGGCGAAGGAACCGGGCCGGTCGATCATGCCCCAGCCGCTCGCCGGCCAGGCCGTGGCGTCCACCCGGGCCCGTACCGCCTCGCGCGGCACCGCTCCCTGGCCGCCGTCGGACAGATGGCTGCGGGAGTCGACCGAGTCGGTGCGGTGGTCGCCGAGGAGGAACAGCCGGCCCTCGGGCACGATCGCGGTGAAGGGGGTGGGCGAGGCGGGGCCGGAGTCCCGCAGATAGGGCTCGTCGACCGGGGTGCCGTTGATCGTCAGCCGGCCCTGCCGGTCGCAGCACACGATCCGGTCCCCGCCGGTGCCCACGACCCGCTTGATCATGGGCATGTTGCCCCAGACCCGGTCCTGGAAGACGACGACGTCCCCGCGCCGCACGGCGTCGCCGTGGACGCGCTGGGCGAGGACCCGGTCGCCGACCCCGATGGTGGGGGCCATCGAGTCGGTGGGCACGGTGTACGGCTTGTACTGCACGGCGGCCCAGGCGAAGCCGCCGAGGAAGAGCACCAGGCCCACGGCCACGGCCAGCCCGGACAGCACCGCGCCGGTGCGGCCGGCGCCCTCCCCCTCGTGTCCCGCTCTGCTCATCGCGTTCCCGCCCCGCCTCAGGACCACGGGGCCGAGCCCTCGTGGAAGATCGGATTACGCATGCCCAGGGGCACCGGAATCGCACCCTACCCGGCGGTACGCCCGGCAGTCAGCCCCTCGGCCCGACCTCGTTCACGCCTCGCCCCACCACCGCTCACGCCTCCGTTCACCCCCGCGCCGCGCCGGCGCGGGCCGGCTCCGCCGCCCTCCGGGCGACGCGGCTCCGGCGCCACAGCACCAGCGGCACCGCGCCCGCCACCCCCAGCGCCGGCGGCACCGCGGCGGCGGCCGCGTTCAGCCCCGGCTGGTCGAAGGTGTCCGGCACCGGCAGCAGGGAGAGCCGGTTCAGCGGCCAGGCGACCGCGATCGCGCGACCCACCACGTCGTCCTCCGACACCGTGCCCTGGAACTTGTCGCCCTCCATGTGCCAGCGGGAGTCCAGCGAGTCCTGGCGGTGGTCGCCCATCACCCAGATCCGACCCTTGGGCACCTTGAGCGGACCGAACGGCTTGTCGCTGCACGGGGTGTTGCCGGGGAAGATGTACGGCTCGTCCAGCGGCTTGCCGTTGACGACGACCGGCTGGTTGTCGCCCTTGCACTCCACGGTGTCCCCGCCGACCGCGATGACCCGCTTGATCAGGTCCTTCTCCTCCGCCGACGGCATCAGCCCGACAAAGCTGAGCACCTTCTGGACGACGCTCGCGACCGGGCCGTTGTCCGCCGAGGGGCTCTCGCCCAGCCAGTTGCCCGGGTCGTGGAAGACCACGACCTCACCGCGCTCGGGTTTCGACCCGAACCACGGCGTCAGCTTGTCCACCAGCACCCGGTCGCCGCGCTGAAGGGTGTTCTGCATCGACTCGGAGGGGATCGAGAAGGCCTGCACCAGGAACGTCTTGATCACCAGCGCGAGCAGCAGGGCGATGCCGATGAGGAGCGGCAGCTCCTTCCAGAAGGACCGCTGCCGGGAGGGCTCGCGCCGGCCCGGCTCCGGATCGGCCCCGGCGTCCGGCGGCTCCTGCCCACCGTCCTCGCCCGGCGCGGTGCGCGGCGCACCGGACGGCTCGCCGGCGTCCCCGGACGCGCGGGACGGCTCCCCGGCACCTTCGGGGGAGGCGCCGGCACCCCCGTCCCCCGTACCCTCGGGCGGCTCCCCGGAGCGCTGCTCGTCCCCGGGCCGCCGCTCGGGCTCGCCGTGACCGGACCGTGAGCCGACCGCCACGTCCCCCACATCCACTCCTCACTCCGGGCCGCCGCCCGCGCCGCACACGACACGGGCCCACCACTCCCCTAACGAGCGGGAGTTCCGCAGGGCTCGGGGATCGGCGAGTCGAATTACACCGATGCGCCCTGATGGTCCCTTTGTGAGCCCGGCCCTCGCCGGCGTGAGCCGGACAGCGGCCCCCCGCCGCCTACAGCCTGCGCCAGTGCCCGAACGGCCAGGCGATGACCACCGCGCGTCCCACCACCTTGTCCTCCGAGACGGTGCCCATCCCTGGTTGGTCCAGGTGGTAGCGCGAGTCGGCCGAATCGGACCGGTGGTCGCCCATCACGAAGAGCCGCCCGCGAGGCACCTGCACCTCGAACCTGATCTTCGAGGGGGGATTACCGGGGTGGACGTAGGGCTCGTCGACCGGCTTGCCGTTGACCGTGACCTTGCCGGCGGCGTCGCAGCACTTGACGGTGTCACCGCCCACTCCCACGACCCGCTTGATCAGGTCCCGTTCGTCGGCGGACGGCAGCAGTCCGATGAAGGTCAGCGCCTGCTTCACCTGCTTGACCCCGATCGGGTCCGGCCCCGCCGCATACGTCTGGTCGCCGTCCAGCCAGCCGCCCGGGTCCTTGAAGACCACCACGTCCCCGCGCTCCGGCCGGGAGCCGAACCACGGCGTCAGCTTGTCGACGAGCACCCGGTCGCCGATCCGGATCGTCTGCTCCATCGAGCCGGACGGGATCACGAACGCCTGGACGAGGAACGTCTTGAGGACGAGGGCGATCAGCAGCGCCACGCCTATGAGGACGGGCACCTCCTTGAGCAGGGACCGCTGGCGCCGCCGCTTCATCCGCTTGGCGGCCTTCCGCCGCTCGGCCCGCCCGCCGGTGACGGGCGGCGCCGCGCCGGGCGCCGTTCCGCCGGCCGTCCCGGTCGCCTCGGCCGTCCCCGTGCCGACCGCTTCCTCCGGCACCGTACGGATCGCCGTGCCCGCTCCGGCCCCCGTCACCGGGCGGGGGCGAGGGCCGGTACGGCCCCGGCTACCCATGCGACACCCCGTCAGGCATCCCGTACGACGTCCCGTGCGACGCCCCGTCCGGAGTCCCGTACGACGCCCCGTCCGACGTCCCGTACGACATCCCGCCGTGCCCGCCCGCGCCACCGCTCCCGCCCGGGTCCGGCACGCCCGCGAAGGCGGAGGACCGTTTCAGCGAGGTCATGCGGCCCATCGGCCAGCCGATCCAGTCGGCCCGCCCGATGACCCGGCCGACCGGGACCGTGCCCCCACCGGGCTCGCCCAGGTGGTCACGGGAATCACGGGAGTCACTGCGATGGTCACCCATGACCCATAGCTTGCCCTCCGGCACCACGATGTCGAACGGCACGCGCGAGGGCGAGTCGCCCGGGAAGAGATAGTCCTCGATCACCGGGTGGCCGTTGACCTCCAGCCGGCCCGCGCGGTCGCAGCACCGGACGCGGTCGCCGCCGACGCCCACGACCCGCTTGATGTAGTCGTTCCGCGAGGAGGACATCAGCCCCACGGCCGAGGCCCCCTTGCGCACCAGGGCCGTCACCGGGTTCTCCGCGGGCCCGGCCCCGGCCTGGACGAAGGAGTCGGTGCCGTCGAAGACGATCACGTCACCGCGCCGGGGCTCGTCGCCGAAGGCGTAGGCGAGCTTGTTGACCAGGACCCGGTCACCCACGTCGAGGGTGTTCCGCATCGACCCGCTGGGAATCAGAAAGGGCTGCACGACATAGCTGCTGACCAGCAACAGGAAAAACATGCAGACGACCAGCAGCAGCCCGGCCCGGCGCAGCGGCCCGCCGCCGGTGAGCCAACGCCGGGCGCGGGCGGCGCGGGCCGTGAAACGCGCGGAGCGCGACCCCCGCTCCTCCCCCTGGACGGGGTCGGGCGGGAGATCGCGCTCCGGAAGCTGTGCGAGCTGTTCGTCGGTGTCCATCGGCCGAGAGCCTATCCGGCCGGGCCGGGACGCCGCCGGGAAGCTCAGTTGTCGCGCTTCTCCTTGATCTTCGCGGCCTTGCCGCGCAGCTCACGGAGGTAGTACAGCTTGGCGCGACGAACGTCACCGCGGGTCACGAGCTCGACCTTCTCGAAGATCGGGCTGTGCACCGGGAAGGTGCGCTCGACGCCGACGGAGAAGGAGACCTTGCGGACCGTGAAGGTCTCGCTGACGCCGGCGCCCTGGCGGCGGATGACGACACCCTTGAACTGCTGGATACGGGAGCGGTTGCCCTCGATGACGCGGACGTGGACGTTCACGGTGTCGCCGGGGCGGAACGCCGGGACGTCGGTGCGCAGGGAGCCGGCGTTGACGCCGTCGAGCAGGGTGGACATAAGTCTCTGCTTCCTCGCTGATGCCACAGGTCATCAGCGGAATCGTGCTGAAAGGTGGAGTGGTGCCGAAGCGGCGGGCGGCGTCGGTCCCCCTGTGGCAGGGGCGCGCGCCGGACGCACGGCAACGGCTCATTCTTCCACGAGGGGGTCCACTCGCCCAAATCGGCCGTCCTCGCCCGGGGCCCAGCCCAGGATCGAGAGCATCTCGCGGTCCTTCTTGTCGAACGCCGCCGGGTCGGCGCGCTCGATCAGGTCCGGCCGGTTCAGGGTGGTGCGCCGGAACGCCTCGTCCCGGCGCCAGCGGGCGATCTTCCCGTGGTGGCCGCTGAGCAGCACGTCCGGGATGCCCCGGCCGCGCCACTCCGGCGGCTTGGTGTAGACGGGGCCCTCCAGCAGGTCGGCCATGGCCCCGGGGGCGAAGGAGTCGTCGCGGTGCGACTCGGCGTTGCCCAGGACGCCGGGCAGCAGCCGGGCGACGGCCTCGACCATGACCAGCACCGGGGCCTCGCCGCCGGCCAGCACGTAGTCGCCGATGGAGACCTCGCGCACGTCGAAGCGGTCGCCGTACTCCTCGATGACGCGGCGGTCGATGCCCTCGTAGCGGGCCGGGGTGAACACCAGCCACGGCTTCTCGGACAGCTCGACGGCGAGCTGCTGGGTGAACGGCCGGCCGCTGGGGGTGGGGACGACGATGGTGGGCCGCGCGTCCTCCGCGCCGGACTCCACGATCGCGTCGAGCGCCTCGCCCCACGGCTCGGGCTTCATGACCATGCCGGGGCCGCCGCCGTACGGGGTGTCGTCGACGGTGTTGTGCTTGTCGTGCGTCCACTCCCGCAGGTCGTGGACGCGTACGTCCAGGACGCCGCGGGCGCGCGCCTTGCCGACGAGCGAGACGTTCAGGGGCTCCAGGTACTCCGGAAAGATCGTGACGACGTCGAGGCGCATCAGGCGTCGCCCTCGCTCGCGCCGTCGTCGCGGGAGCTCACGACCTCGGCCTCGGCGGAGTCGAGCAGACCGCGCGGCGGGTCGACGACGACGATCTGGCGGTCCAGGTCGATCTCGGTGACGATCTCGGAGACGAAGGGGATCATCGCCTCGCCGCCGTCCGGCCGCTCGACGATGAACAGGTCCTGGGACGGCAGGTGGGAGATCTCCGCGATCCGGCCGACGGCCGTGCCGTCGACGGTGACGACGTCGAGATCCATCAGCTGGTGATCGTAGAACTCGTCGGGGTCCTCCGGCGTCTCGTCCGGGTCGACGTCGGCGATCAGCAGGGTGTTGCGCAGCGCCTCGGCGGCGGTGCGGTCCGCGACGCCCGTGAAGCGCAGCAGCAGCCGGCCGCTGTGCACCCGACCGGTCTCCACGGTGAGCGGGCCCGTGCCCGCGGGGTCCGTGGCCAGCACGGCACCCGGGCCGAGCCGCAGCTCGGGCTCGTCCGTCCGCACCTCGACCGTGACCTCGCCCTTGATGCCATGGGCGCGGCCGATCCTCCCGACTACCAGCTGCACAGTCTCAATCCTTCACGCAAATCCGTACGAACGCGACAACGGGCCGGGAAGGAGAATCCTTCCCGGCCCGTGCCGGTGCTCTATCGCTGCTCAGCGGACGTCGTCCACGTCGACCAGGTCGACGCGGATGCCACGGCCGCCGATGGCGCCCACGACGGTACGCAGGGCGCGCGCGGTGCGGCCGTTGCGGCCGATCACCTTGCCGAGGTCGTCGGGGTGCACCCGGACTTCCAGCACGCGCCCGCGACGCAGGTTGCGCGAGGCGACCTGCACGTCGTCGGGGTTGTCGACGATGCCCTTAACGAGGTGCTCGAGGGCCTCCTCGAGCATGCTCAGGCCTCGGTCGACTCAGCGGACTCGGCCTCGGCCTCGTCCTTCTTCTCCGACTTCTTCGCCTTCGGGGTGATGGCCTCACCCTTCGACGCGTCGGCGGCGTTCACGGCGGCGTCGAACAGACCGCTGTGGTCGGCCTTCGGCTGGGCGACGAGCATCGGGGCCGGGGCCGGCAGACCCTTGAACTTCTGCCAGTCGCCGGTGACCTTGAGGATGGCCAGGACCGGCTCGGTCGGCTGCGCGCCGACGCTCAGCCAGTACTGGGCGCGCTCGCTGTCGACCTCGATGCGGGAGGGGTTCTGCACCGGGTGGTACAGGCCGATCTCCTCGATGGCCCGGCCGTCACGGCGGGTACGGGAGTCGGCGACGACGATGCGGTAGTGAGGCGAACGGATCTTGCCCAGACGCTTCAGCTTGATCTTGACTGCCACGGAAGTGGTGTCTCCTGGTCTTGACGTGGTTGGGCACAACAAGATGCCACGTGGGGTTGCGGTACTCGGGTGCCCGATGGACGCGTCAGCCGGAGGAGAGAGGGGTCCTGTGCGACTGTCGAGTACAGCGACCCATTGTGCCACACCCGCGTGGGAACGCCGACCCCGGCCGGAACCCGGGCCGCACCCCGGGACCTCGCGGCGTCAGCCGACGGAGACCGCCTCGGGGATACGGAAGGGCTGGCCGCAGCCACCGCACATGATCGGCGCCTGGGCGAGCACGGACGGCACCACGCGGACGTTGCGCCCGCACTGGCAGACCGCCTTCACCCGCACCCCGCCGCCCGACGAGCCGTGCCGCGCGGCCGGACCCCGGAAGGTGCGCGAGGTGTCGGCGGCGGTGGCGACGGTGTGCGCCTTCAGCGCGCGCTGCAGTCTGTCGATCGTGGAGCGGTAGCGCTTGCGCGCCTCCGGGTTGAGCACGACCAGGGAGAAGCCGCTGCTGGGGTGCGGCTCGTCGCTGTGGTCGAGCCCCAGTTCCTCGGCGATCGCCAGGAACCGGCGGTTGTGGTAGCGGCCCGCACGAGAGGTGTCGCGGACACCGCGGGCGGCCGCGATGCCGTGCACTGCCTCGTGCAGCAGCCTTTCGAAGGAGAGCTCGGCGCCACAGGCGGACGACGACTCCCCGATCAACGATTCGGGCGCGGCTAGATCCGGCAGCTCGGGGTGGAACCGCTGAATGTCGGCCCACGCCTGCGCCAGCTCTGCGGCGAGAACAGGTGGTGTCGTGCTCACGTCGTGACAACGAGCCGGGACGGCCCGGTGTTCCGATACCGGGCCATCCCAAATAATTTGCACGTACCAGTCAGTTTCCCGCCTCATACGTCCCGAGGAGGGCGGGTGCGCAGAACTACGGAGAAGGCGGATGAGCCGTGCACCAGTTCGCAAGGTGGGACGTACTGACTCATCAGTAAGTGCGACGTTCCAGCGCAAACGACCCGGGCGCGCGCCGAGAGCGCGCGCCCGGGTACGCGGGGATCAGTAGGCGCGGGCGACGATCGCGAGGGCGCCCTCGGCGTCGTCGGTCTCCGGCACCGAACCGTCCGGCATCACCAGGCAGCGCACGGTCACGGCCTGCTCGGCCAGCTTGGCCTCGCCCTCCGCGCCCAGCGTCGCCCACGGGATGCGGGCCCAGCCGCCGGCGAGGGCGGCCTCGGCGGCCTCCTCGATGGTCGCGACGTCCGTGGTGCGGGACTCGCGGCGCTCGCGCGACTCGCGCAGCAGCTGCGCCTGGTCCTCCTCCAGGACCTTCGGCAGCAGCGCGGCCAGCTCGTCGATGCGGACCGGCTCCTTGCCGCCCGGGATGCGGCGGGCCAGCATGGCCGTGCCGTTCTCCAGGTCGCGCGGGCCGATCTCGATGCGGACCGGAACGCCCTTGAGCTCCCAGTCCACGGCCCGGCGGCCGAACGGGGTGTCGGTGCGGTCGTCGACCTGCACCCGCACACCCGCGGCCTTGAGCACGTCGCCGATCTCGCGGACCTTGGCCAGCACGGCCTCGTCACCCTTGATCGCCAGGACCACGGCCTGCACCGACGCCAGGCGCGGCGGCACCCGGAGGCCCTTGTCGTCGCCGTGCGACATGATCAGACCGCCGACCATGCGGGTCGACACACCCCAGGAGGTCTGCCAGACCATCTCCTGGTGCCCGTCCTTCGACAGGTACGAGGTGTTGAAGGCCTTGGCGAAGTTCTGGCCCAGCTCGTGGCTGGTGCCCATCTGCAGCGCCTTGCCGTCGCCCATCATGCCCTCGAGGGTGAGGGTGTTGATCGCGCCCGCGAAACGCTCCTTGGGCGTCTTGCGGCCGAGGACGACGTCGATGCCGAGGACGTTGACCATGAAGTCGTAGTAGACCTCGCGGTGGATACGGGCCGCGTAGTCGCGGGCGTCCTCGTAGGTGGCGTGCGCGGTGTGACCCTCCTGCCAGAGGAACTCGCTCGTCCGCAGGAAGACGCGCGGACGCATCTCCCAACGCACCACGTTCGCCCACTGGTTGATCAGCAGCGGGAGGTCGCGGTAGCTCTGCACCCACTTCGAGAAGTACTCGTTGATGATCGTCTCGGAGGTCGGCCGCACGACGACCGGCTCGTCCAGCTCCTTGCCGCCGCCGTGGGTGACGACCGCGAGCTCGGGGGCGAAGCCCTCGACGTGCTCCGCCTCCTTCGTCAGGTACGACTGCGGGATGAAGAGCGGGAAGTACGCGTTGGAGGCACCCGCGTCCTTGATCCGGGCGTCCATCTCCTGCTGCATGCGCTCCCAGAGCCCATAGCCGTACGGCCGGATGACCATGGTGCCGCGCACCGGGCCGTTGTCGGCCAGCTCGGCCTTGTTGATCAAGTCCTGGTACCAGCGCGGGAAGTCTTCCGCCTGGGGGGTGAGAATGGGAGCCTTTGCCATGCTGCGAATGGTACGGGGCGCGCCACGCCGAGTGTGAATCCGTCCGCGGGACACCGGCCCTTCCCGGCCGGACCGCCCTCCTGTTCGCCTTCCGTTTCCGTCCTCGGGGCCGCCCGGCATTTCGTGCGACCCCGCCCGGCACATGCCATCGTGGGCACACGGGAACCTTCTCGCGTCACCCCCTGGACTCGGCGGCGGAAGCGGAGTTCTCTGGCATCGGGGGGTTTCACCACGACGCGCCACGAAGCGCCGCCCCGCGGCACACGGCGGCGCGTCGGCACGGCACGGGCACACGGCACCACACAGCGGCACTCATGGGGGCGGAACGACGGAGCAGGCCACACGGACACGTCACCCGGCGGATTGGGGCGCATTCGATGACACCTACGCTCGTACGGCGGCACCGGCCGTCCCCCACCTCGCCCGCCTCACGGGCCCGCGACTGGGCGGAAATCCAGGAACGGATGCTGGTACCGCTCTACGAAGCGGTCTACGAACGCCTCGAGGTCGGCCCCGACACCCGGCTGCTGGCCCTCGGCTGCGGCTCCGGACTGTCCCTGCTGATGGCCGCGGCGCGCGGCGCAGCCGTCTGCGGCGTCGACCACGACGGCCGCCGGCTCCAGCTCGCCCGCGAACGGCTGCTGCCCGAGGGCACCCGCGGCGACGGCGCCCGGCTGGTCCTCGGCGGCCCGGAGGACGCCTGGGACCGGACCCCCGCGGCAGCACCCCACACCCTGGTCACCGCCTTCGACCCGCTCATCACCGCCACCGGCGACACCGGCGCCCTGGCCGGCGCCCTCACCCGCGCCGCCGCCCGGGCCGCCCAGGGCACCCCCGTCGTCCTGGCCGGCTGGGGACCCCAGGAGCGCTGCGCCGCCTCCGGGGCACTGCGTGTCGCGGCCCGCCTCGCCGACCCCATGTGCGCGCCCGCCCGCTGGCGCCCCAGCGGACGCGACGACCTGGAGAACCTCGCCCGCCGGGCCGGGCTCACCCCCGACGGCTCCGGCCGCGTCGCCTGCCCGTACGGCTACGCCGATCTCGGCAGCGCGGTCCGCGGCCTGTTGTCCACCGGCGCCTTCGACGCGGCGATCGCGGCCACCGACGAGGAACAGGTCACCAAGGAACTGGCCGAGGCGCTCCATCCGTATCTGCGGCCCGACGGCACGGTGTGGATGCCGAATGTGTTCCGGTATCTGATCGCGCGGGTCTGAGGGTCGCGGGTCCGACGGGTCCGGGCGCGAAAAACACGTATGCCCCCGGAAGGACCGGGGGCATACGCGGGAAGCCTTTCGCCGGGCGTCAGCCCATGAACTTCTTGAACTCGTCGGGCAGTTCGAAGTCCTGCCCGCCCTGGCCGGCCGGCAGGCCCAGCGGATTGCCCGCCTGGGCGGCCTCGCGGCGCTCGGCGGCGGCCTGCTCCTCTGCCTTCCGCTTCATCGGGTTGCCGGACTGGCGCTTGCCCTTGGCCTGCTTGACCTGCTTCTTCTTTCGGGCCGCGCCGCCACCCATGCCCGGCATGCCGGGCATTCCCGGCATGCCGCCGCCCTGAGCCATGCGGGACATCATCTTGCGCGCGTCGAAGAACCGCTCGACCAGGTTCTTCACGGCGCTGACGTCCACGCCCGAACCCTTGGCGATACGGGCCCGGCGCGAGCCGTTGATGATCGTCGGGTCCTGGCGCTCGGCCGGGGTCATCGACTTGATGATCGCCGCGGTGCGGTCGACGTCACGCTCGTCGAGGTTGTTGATCTGCTCCTTGATCTGCCCCATGCCGGGCAGCATGCCGAGCAGCTTGGAGATGGAGCCCATCTTGCGGACCTGCTCCATCTGCGACAGGAAGTCGTCGAGCGTGAACTCCTTCGGCCCCTTCGCCAGCTTGGCCGCCATCTTCTCGGCCTCGTCCTGGCTGAAGGTCTGCTCGGCCTTCTCGATGAGGCTGAGCACGTCGCCCATGCCGAGGATGCGGGACGCCATGCGGTCCGGGTGGAACGCGTCGAAGTCGTCCAGCTTCTCGCCGTTGGAGGCGAACATGACCTGCTTGCCGGTCACGTGCGCGACCGACAGGGCGGCACCACCGCGGGCGTCGCCGTCGAGCTTGGAGAGCACCACGCCGTCGAAGCCGACGCCGTCGCGGAAGGCCTCGGCGGTGTTGACCGCGTCCTGACCGATCATGGCGTCGACGACGAAGAGGATCTCGTCCGGCGACACGGCGTCGCGGATGTCCGCGGCCTGCTGCATCAGCTCGGCGTCGATGCCGAGGCGGCCGGCGGTGTCGACGATCACGACGTCGTACTGCTTGGACCGGGCGAACTCGACGGAGTCCTTCGCCACCTGCACCGGGTCGCCGACGCCGTTGCCCGGCTCCGGCGCGAAGATCGCCACACCGGCACGCTCGGCGACCACGCCGAGCTGGTTGACGGCGTTGGGGCGCTGGAGGTCACAGGCGACGAGCAGGGGCGCGTGGCCCTGCTTCTTCAGCCAGTGGCCGAGCTTTCCGGCGAGCGTGGTCTTACCGGCACCCTGGAGACCGGCGAGCATGATCACCGTCGGGCCGCTCTTGGCGAACCGCAGGCGGCGGGTCTCGCCACCGAGGATGGTCACCAGCTCGTCGTTGACGATCTTGATGACCTGCTGGGCCGGGTTCAGCGCCTGGGAGACCTCGGAGCCGAGGGCCCTTTCCTTGACCTGCTTGATGAAGGCGCGCACGACGGGCAGGGCCACGTCCGCCTCGAGGAGGGCGATGCGGATCTCGCGCGCCGTGGCGTCGATGTCCGCCTCGCTCAAGCGGCCTTTGCCCCGGAGGGACTTGAAAGTCGCTGCGAGGCGATCGGAGAGGGTATCGAACACGGTGGTCGCGGATCCTTCTGTCTGGTCGGGGCGGCGGGCTGACCCCCAAGGGTATCCGCCCCTTCCCGGAACGGTCAGCCGCCCAGTGACTCCTGCACCTTACGGGCCACCCCCACCGCCTCGCCCTCCCCCAGCGGCTCCCCCGTCTCGTCCGTCACATAGAACGCGTCCACCACGCTCGCTCCCAGCGTGCTCACATGCGCGCTCCGTACCCGGGCACCCGCGTCCTCCAGGGCCCGCCCGATGCGGTGCAGGAGACCGGGGGCGTCCTGGGCCCGGACCTCCAGGACCGTCGCGGCGTGCGAGCCGCCGGCGGCGACGGTCACCCGGGGCGGCGCGTGGACGGCTCCGCGCCGCCGCCCCGCGTACGCGGCCTCGCGCTCGGCCAGGCGGGCCTCGACGTCCAGGGAGCCCTCCAGGGCCCGGACGAGGTCGGCGCGCAGCCGCGCGGCCTCCGGCGGCGAACCGTACTCGGCGGCGACCCGCCAGTGCATGAGCAGGGCACCACCGGCGTCCCGCAGCTCCGCCGCGCGGACCGTCAGGCGGTGCAGGGCCAGGACCCCCGCCGTGGCGGGCAGGATGCCCGGCCGGTCGGGGACGGCGACGGCCAGCCGCAGGGTGTCGGCACCGCCGGGCGCCTGGAGGGCGACCACGGAGGCACCGGTGCGCAGCGCCTCGTCCACCGCCCGCCGCTCCCCGGCCGTCGGCGGCGCCGGCTCGGCGGGGGCGGCGACCGGCTCGCCCGCCAGCGCGGCGGCGGCCCGCCGGACCAGGTCGGCGACGAGCGTGGCACGCCAGTCGCTCCAGGCGGCCGGGCCCGTGGCGCGGGCGTCGGCCTCGGTGAGGGCGTGCAGCAGCTCCAGCGTGCCGGGGCGGGAGACGGCGTCGGTGACCGTGCGGATCGTCGCGGGGTCGCCCAGGTCGCGGCGGGTGGCGGTCTCGGCGAGCAGCAGGTGGTGGCGGACGAGGGTGCCGAGGACGGCGGTGTCCTCGGCATCGAGGCCGAGGCGGGCCGCGACGTCGCGGGCGACGGCCGCGCCGGCCTCGGAGTGGTCTCCGGGCAGGCCCTTGCCGATGTCGTGCAGGAGGGCCGCGACGAGCAGCAGGTCGGGGCGGCCGACGCGGCGGGTGAGGGCGGAGGCCTCGACGGCCGTCTCGACGAGGTGGCGGTCGACGGTCCAGCGGTGGACGGCGTTGCGCTGCGGACGGCAGCGTACGTGCCGCCACTCCGGCAGCAGCCGGGAGACGATCCCCTCCCGCTCCAGGGCCTCCCAGACCGCCACGGTGGCCTCGCCGGCGCCGAGCAGGGTGACGAGGTGCTCGCGGGCCTCGGCCGGCCACGGCACGGGCAGCGGCCCGGCGGCGGCCATCCGCCGCACGGCGTGCCGGGACAGCGGCAGCCCGGCCCGCGCGGCGGCGGCCGCGGCGCGCAGCGGGAGCACGGGGTCGCGCTCGGGGCGCGCGGTGCGGGCCAGCACCACCTCGCCGTCCTGTTCGACGACACCCTCGGCGAGCGGGACGCGCTCGGGCTCGACGAAGCCGCCGCGCCCGCCCCGCCCGCCCAGGACGCGGCGCAGCCGGGGCCGCCCGGAGCGGGACCGCAGGACGCGCCCGACCTCGCGCCAGGTGACCTCGGCGGCGTAGGAGACGGTGTGGGCGGCCTCGTAGACGTCGCGCAGGAGGGCGTCGGCGTCGGGCAGGCCGAGGGCGGCGGCCACCTGGTCCTGCTCCTGGAGGGCGAGGCGGTCGGTGGCGCGCCCGGTGGTCAGATGGAGGGCGTCGCGGGTGTCGAGGAGCCGTGTACGGGCGTCCTCCAGGCCCTCGCGGGGCGCGTCGGCGAGCCAGGAGGCGGCGACGGCCCGCAGGGCGGTGGCGTCGCGCAGGCCGCCGCGGGCCTCCTTGAGGTCGGGTTCGAGGAGGAACCTGAGGTCGCCCTGGCGGCGGGCGCGTTCCTCGCACATCTCCCGGAGCCCGGGCAGCCGGGCGGGGGCCTGGGCGCGCCAGTCCTCGTACGCGGCGCCGCGCAGCCGGGCGGTGAGGTCCGGGTCGCCGGCGATGTGGCGGGCGTCGAGGAGGCCGAGGTGGACCTTGAGGTCGGCGGCGGCCGTCCGGCGGGCCTCGGCCGGGGTGCGGACGGAGTGGTCGAGGGCGAGGCCCATGTCCCAGACGGGGTACCAGACGCGGTCGGCGACCTCGGCGATTCCGGTGGTGCCGGTGCTGCCGTCGTGCAGGAGGAGCACGTCGAGGTCGCTGCGCGGGGAGAGCTCGCCGCGCCCGTAGCCGCCGACGGCGACGAGCGCGACGCCCCGGGCGGGGCCCAGCAGCGAGGCCAGCCACTGGTCGGTGAGGCCGGCGAGCCGGGCCCGCAGGGCCGCTCCGGCGGGCGGCTCCTCCTGGAGGAGCCGCAGCCGGGCGGCCGCGTAGCCGGTGGGTTCGGGGGCGGCCGGCCGGGTGTGCGTCACGTGGGCTCCCTGGGGTGTCTCGGGGCGGGGTGTCCCGGAGCGGGGTGTCCCGGAGCGGGCCCGGCTTCGGAGCAGGCGTCCCGGAGCCGGCGTCTCAGAGCGCGTCCGGGCCGCGCTCGCCGGTGCGGACGCGGACGACGGTGCCGGCGTCGACGACCCAGACCTTGCCGTCGCCGATCTTCCCGGTGCGGGCGGCGGTGACGATGACGTCGACGATGTCGTCGGCGTCCGCGTCCTCGGCGAGGACCTCGACGCGCGCCTTGGGCACGAAGTCGACGGTGTACTCGGCGCCCCGGTAGACCTCGGTGTGGCCGCGCTGCCGGCCGTAACCCCTCGCCTCGGTGACGGTCAGGCCGTGGACGCCGAAGGTCTGGAGCGCGTCCTTGACCGCGTCGAGCTGGTGGGTCTTGATGACCGCGGTGATGAGCTTCATGCGTCCACTTTCCTGGTCGGGTGCTGGGCGGCGGAAGTGCCGGCCCGGGAGGCCGGGGCGCCGCCCACCGCGGTGAGGTCGTAGGCGGACTCGGCGTGGTACGCCTGGTCGACGCCGCTGATCTCGTCCTCCTCGCTCGCCCGGAGGCCCATCAGCCGGTCGACGAGCTTGGCCAGCAGCCAGGAGACGGCGAACGAGTAGGCCATGACGGAGAAGGCGCCGACGGCCTGCCGGCCGAGCTGGGTGAGGCCGCCGACGCCACCGGTCGCGAGGAGGCCGACCAGCAGGGTGCCGATGACGCCGCCGACGAGGTGGACGCCCACCACGTCGAGGGAGTCGTCGAGGCCGAACCGGAACTTCAGCCCGACGGCCCAGGAGCAGACGGCTCCGGCGACGAGGCCGATGAGGACGGCGCCGAAGGCGTTGACGGCCGCGCCGGAGGGGGTGATCGCGACGAGTCCGGCGACGGCGCCGGAGGCGGCGCCCAGGGTGGTGAAGGCGCCGTGCCGGACCCGCTCGTAGGCGAGCCAGCCGAGCATGGCGGCGCCGGTGGCGACCTGGGTGTTGAGCGCCATGGTGGCGGCGACGCCGTTGGCGGCGAGCGCGGAGCCCGCGTTGAAGCCGAACCAGCCGAACCACAGCAGCCCGGCGCCGAGCACCACCAGCGGGAGGCTGTGCGGGCGCATGGGCTCCTTGGTGAAGCCGACGCGCCGGCCGACGACGAGGACGGCGGCCAGCGCCCCGATGCCGGCGTTGATGTGCACGGCGGTGCCACCGGCGAAGTCGATCACCTTGAGCTTGAACAGCCAGCCGTCGGCCTGCCAGACCCAGTGGGCCACCGGGAAGTAGACGAGCGTCGCCCACAGGGTGATGAACAGCGCCCAGGCGCTGAACTTCACGCGGTCCGCGAGGGCGCCGCTCATCAGGGCCGGGGTGATGACGGCGAACATCAGCTGGAAGAGGACGAACGCGAAGACCGGGATGCCCTCCTTGCCGCCGGTGAGGGTCTCGGGGCCGATGCCCTTGAGGCCGATGTGGTCGAGGTCGCCCAGCAGCCCGGCGCCGACGTCGTCACCGAACGCCAGCGAATAGCCGAACAGCACCCACAGGACGGTGACGATGCCGAGCGAGACGAACGACATCATCAGCATGTTGAGCACGCTCTTGACCCGCACCATGCCCCCGTAGAAGAAGGCAAGGGCCGGTGTCATCAGCATCACGAGCGCGGCACTGATCAATACGAACGCGGTGTCTGCGCCATTCAATGTCGGTGTCTCCTCGCGGCGGCGGCCCTGACCCCCGTGCGGGCTGGTGCTTGTCCCATGGGCCGGTGTCGCCTCGAGGCTCGCGCAGCACGGTTTCGGCCAGGGGCCGTCGGCTGTTTCGCGACGGTGACGAAGGGGGCGCGGGTGTTACGCCCCGGTGAACGGGCGGATGTCCGCGCGGTGCCGCGAGCCGGCCGCGACGGCCTCCCTGCGTGACTGGCATGGGGGAGCCGAGTCGGGTGTACGGGAGGGCCGCCGCGGCCGGGTCAGGGGGGCCGGACGGCTCAGACGGCCTGCGCGGCCTCGGCCGGCTCCGGCAGATGGACGGCGAGCTGCTCGGTCAGCTCGGCCACCTCGGTGACGTCGCCGAACTCGCGCGCGGCATTGTCGACGGTCTTGCGGAGGCGGTTGTTCACCCGCTCCGAGCGGACCTGCTTGGCGATCCGGAGGGCCTTGCCGGCGAGGACCGCGGACTCCTCGGGCTCACGTTCCATCAGATGCACGGTGGCCATGCCGATGAGGTTGAGGGCGTACGAGCGCTGGTGCTCGGCGTCCTCCGCGAAGAGCTCGACGGCACGCTCCATCTTCGGCCGGGACAGCGAGGCGTACGTCGGGCTGCGCCCGGCCACGTAGGCGAGATCGCGGTAGGAGTGGGCGTTCTCGGCGTTGAGCTCGGCCTCGGAGAAGAAGCGGATCCAGTCGGGGTCGCCGTCGCCGGTGGCGCAGTCCGAGAAGCAGTCCTCGGCCATGTTCACCGCGCGCTTGACCTTGGCGGGCTGGCCCATGTTGGCGTAGGCGCGGCCCTCCATCGCATACAACATGGCCTGGGTGCGCGGGGTGGCCGTCTCCCGCGAGCCGTACTGTCCGAGGTGGATCAGCTCCAGGGCGTCCTCCGGCCGGCCCAGGTGGATCATCTGGCGGCTCATGCTGGAGAGGATGTACGAGCCGAGGGGGCGGTCACCGGCCTCCTTCGCCGCGTGGAGGGCGAGCACGAAGTACTTCTGCGCCGTGGGGTGGAGACCGATGTCGTAGCTCATCCAGCCGGCCAGCTGGGCCAGCTCGGCGGCGACGGTGAACAACCGCCGGGAGATGTCGGCGGGCTGGGGCTCCTGGAGCAGGTCGGTGACCTCGTGGAGCTGCCCGACGACGGCCTTGCGGCGCAGCCCGCCGCCGCACTGGGCGTCCCACTGCCGGAACATCACCGCCGTGGACTCCAGCAGCTCCAGCTCCGGCGCGGACAGCCGCGACCTGCGCGCCCGGTCGCGCTCGGCGCCGGAGCCGGGCTCCCGGCCGCCCGTCCCGGGCACCAGCCAGCGCTGCATGGGCTCGATGAGGGCGGGCCCCGCCGAGAGCGCCAGCGAGGTCCCGAGGAAGCCCCGCCGCGCCAGCATCAGGTCGCTGCGGGAGAACTCGCTGAGCAGCTCCACGGTCTGGGGGCCCGCCCAGGGGAGGTCGACGCCGGCCACGGACGGCGACCGGTGCGCGGTCCGCAGCCCGATGTCCTCGACGCCGACGACGCATCCGAAGCGCTCGGAGAACAGCTCCGAGAGGATCTTCGGGATGGGCTCGCGCGGCTGCTCACCGTCCAGCCAGCGACGCACCCGCGAGGTGTCCGTGCTGATGTGGTGCGCGCCGAGCTGGCGCGCCCTGCGGTTGACCTGCCGGGCGAGCTCGCCCTTGGACCAACCACTGCGCAGGAACCACGAGTTCAGCTGGTCGTTCGGGCGTTTCGCCGGACTGTCGGCCTTCTCGGCCCTGTCGGCACCGCCCGTTCCGCTGACATTGCCGCCCACGGGAACGCCCCCATCCGAAAACTCTGCAAACTCCGCAACCACTGCGTCTGCAATCCGCCGTGTCCGCGGCGCCCGTCGCGACCGCGCGTGAACCGCCAACAGCCTGCCGCTCACAGGGGCCGCTTGTCCGGCGGAATTCATGTACCGAAAGTAATCCTACGATCACCGCTCACGCGAGGGCAGTCCAGTAAACGCCACCATTCGCCACCCCAACGAATGAACCCCTTCGCCCCGCTTCGCGATTGACTTGACACGGAACATCGGCGCCGAAACCCGCGGCGGGACGGACCGTTGCGCGCCACGGCGCACGGGCCGCTCCGCACCACCCGTCGCACACCGTCGCGCCGCCCCGCGGCAGAGGTCCGCAACCGTGCGTGTCCGAGACACTCCGACACGTAACCAACCGCGAGCACGACCCGTTGGAGGGGGCATGGGCTTCACAATCGGCGGCATCCGGGACCTGCGCTCGAGCTCTCGGCGCCGAGGCCGCGCATCGGAATCCGTGATGACCGTCGCGGAGTACACGGGCCTGTGGGGATGGGACGTCGTGCCGGGCGCCCGGGTCGGCCGGGGCGGCCCCGTGACGTGCTCCTGCGACGCCGCCGACTGCCCCTCCCCCGGCGCCCATCCACTCCCCTTCGCGCCCGGCGTCCCGGCGGGCGCCACGCTGGACGAGGCCGCCGCGGTCTGGACCGAGGTGCCGGGCGCGGCCGTACTCCTGCCCGTGGGGCGGTCGTTCGACGTCCTGGAGGTCGAGGAGGCGGCCGGCCGGCACGCGCTGGCACGGCTGGAGCGCATGGGCGTGCCGCTGGGCCCGGTCGCCCTCGCGCCGCACGGGCGGGCGCTGTTCTTCGTCGCCCCCGGCGCCGCGGCCGAACTCCCCCAGCTCCTCTACCGCATGGGGTGGGACGACGCCCGACTGGACCTGCGCGGCCTGGGGACCGGCGACCACGTCACCGCCCCGCCCTGCGACCACGCCGGCCTGGGGCCGATGCGCTGGCTGCTGCCGCCCACGCTGGACACGGCGGGCCGGCCGCCGGAGGCCCGGCTGCTGCTGGGCACGCTGGCGTACGTCTGCCACCGCTGGGCGGGCTCGGCGGGCTGAACGAGGGAGGGGCCCCGCGGCGGTGTTCGCCGCGGGGCCCCTCCTCATGAACGATCCTTCTCGTCCCTCGCCGGGTTACTCGCCGATCAGGGCGTCGACGAACGCCTCCGGCTCGAACGGCGCCAGGTCGTCCGCGCCCTCGCCCAGACCGACCAGCTTGACCGGCACGCCCAGCTCGCGCTGGACGGCGACGACGATGCCGCCCTTGGCCGTGCCGTCGAGCTTCGTCAGCACGATGCCGGTGATGTCCACGACCTCGGCGAAGACGCGGGCCTGCACCAGGCCGTTCTGACCGGTGGTGGCGTCGAGCACCAGCAGCACCTCGTCGACCGAGCCGTGCTTCTCCAGGACGCGCTTGACCTTGCCGAGCTCGTCCATGAGACCGGTCTTGGTGTGGAGGCGACCGGCGGTGTCGACGAGGACGACGTCCGCCTTCTCGGCGATGCCCTCCTTGACCGCGTCGAAGGCGATCGACGCCGGGTCGCCGCCCTCGGGGCCGCGGACCGTACGGGCGCCGACCCGCTCGCCCCAGGTCTGCAGCTGGTCGGCGGCGGCGGCACGGAAGGTGTCGGCCGCGCCCAGCACGACGGACTTGCCGTCGGCGACGAGCACCCGGGCGAGCTTGCCGGTGGTCGTGGTCTTGCCGACGCCGTTGACGCCGACGACCATCACGACGCCGGGCTTCTCCTCGCCGTTCACGCCGACACCGGGCTCGGTGTGGACGGAACGGTCGGCGTCGGTGCCGATCAGGGCGAGCAGCTCCTCGCGCAGCAGGCCGCGCAGCTCCTCGGGGGTACGGGTGCCGAGGACCTTCACGCGCTCGCGCAGGCGCTCGACCAGCTCCTGGGTGGGGGTCACACCCACGTCGGCGGTGAGGAGGGTGTCCTCGATCTCCTCCCACGTGTCCTCGTCGAGGTGCTCGCGGGACAGCAGGGTCAGCAGACCCTTGCCGAGGGTGTTCTGGGAACGGGACAGCCGCGCCCGCAGGCGCACCAGGCGACCGGCGGTGGGCTCGGGCACCTCGATCCCGGGCTCGGCCGGGGCCGGCGCGGTCTCGACCGCGGGCTCCGGCTCGGCCGGGGCGGCCTCCTCCACCGGGGCGGTGGCCTCGGGGAGCTCGACCTCCTCGATGGTGCGGCGCGGCTGCGCGGTGGAGGGTTCGGCCTCCTCGCCGACGTGCGGCTCGGCGGGCGGCGCGGTGACGGACGGGCTGCTCGGAGGAGCGGGCGGCAGCTGCTTCTTCTTGCGGCTGCTGACCACGAGCCCGCTGATCGCGCCGAGCGCGACCACAGCGATGACTACAGCAAGGATGACGATGTCCATAACGCACCCAGTATCGGACACCGGCGGGTGCGGGCGCTGCGGCGCCTCGCGGCAGGGGTTTCTTGTGGGTTCCGCCAAGGACGAATGACCCTAACCGGCCAAAGTTAGATCAAAGTACGATGACGTGGGCTCGCGCGACGCGCGTAGAGTCCCAACGTCCCTTTCTGCCCAGGCCCCGCCCTGTACACCCCGCACGGAGCCCCCGATATGGCCCCCACCATGGACGACGCTGCCGAAGGCGCCAACGTGTCCAGCCCCGACGGCGCCGCCGGTGCCATCGAGACCCGCGGCATCGAGCCCGTCCCCGACCACGAGCGGCACGGCCGGGTCCGGGAGCTCTTCCCGACCTGGGTCGCCGCCAACATCAGCGTCCTGCTGCTGACCATGGGCGCCGCCCTGGTCGTCTTCAACGCCCTGAACTTCTGGCAGGTCCTGATCGTCGCCGGGTGCGCCGCGCTCGTGTCGTTCGGCCTGGTCGGCGTCCTGTCCGTGTCCGGCAAGTGGGGCGGCGCGCCCGGCGCGATGCTCTCCCGCGCGACGTTCGGTGTGCGCGGCAATCTCTTCCCGGGCGCGATCCTGTGGGTCGCGCGCTTCGGCTGGGAGACGATCAACGCGGTCACCGGCGCGTACGCCGTCCTGACCGTGCTGGACCTGCTCCTCGGTGTGAAGAGCAACAACGTGCTGATCGTCATCACGCTGTTCGTCTTCGTGGCCTGCACGTTCCTGGTGAGCGGCATGGGGCGCAAGGCGCTCAACGTCTGCAACAAGTGGTCGACGTACCTCTTCGGCGTCTTCAGCGTGCTGGTCCTGGGCTACCTGATCACCCACATCGCGTGGGACGAGGTCTTCTCCAAGCCGGCCGGCACCACCGCGATGATGATCGCCGGCATCGGCACCATCGCCGCCGGTGGCATCAGCTGGGTGCCCACCGGCCCGGACTTCGCGCGCTACCTGCCGCACTCCGCCTCCGGCAAGAAGATCGTCACCGCGACCGTCTCCGGCGCGGGCGTCGTCATGGTGCCGATGGTCCTCATGGGCGCGGTGATGGCCGTCGCCACGCCGAAGCTGGCCGACGCCCCGGACCCGGTGTCCTTCCTCGGCGACATCCTGCCGACCTGGCTGGCCGTGCCGTACCTGGTGACCGCGATCGTCGGCATGCTGCTGATCAACAGCCTGTCGATGTACTCGGCCGGCTTCACCGCCCAGACCATGGGTGTGAAGCTGCCGCGCGCCATGGCCGTGAGCATCAACGCCGCGATCTCCCTGATCGGCGGCCTGATGCTGATGCTCGTGGCGAAGAGCTTCCTGAGCTCCTTCATCACCTTCCTGATCCTGCTGGCCGTCTCCTTCTCCGCCTGGATCGGCGTCTACGCCGTCGACATGGCGCGCCGCAAGGCACGGGCCGTCCGGTACGACGCCGAGGCCCTCATGGACACCGGCCGCACCAGCCGCTACTGGTACGTCGGCGGCTTCTGCTGGCAGGCCATGACGGCGTGGGCCGTGGCCCTGGTGGCGGGCATCTGCTTCACGGACTGCGCCTGGTTCACCGGCCCGCTGGCGTCGACGTTCGTCGGCAAGTACGGCCTGGGCTGGGCGGCGACGATCGTGATCTCGGCGGCCCTGATGGCCGTCCTGCCGGTGCCGCGCGAGGAGTCGGCGGCGCCCACCGAGCGCGCCGAGCGCGAGAAGGTGGCGGCGTAGTTCCGTCGTAGCCGCTGAACGAAAGAGGGCCCCCGCGCGGGGGCCCTCTTTCGTTGCACCCGTTTGCGGGCAGTCGTTCCGCTGGGCTGGGGGCACCTCCCAGCGGTAGCTGGGGGAGGGTGGGCGCAAACGGGGCCACCGGGCCGCACCCGGCTGCGGCTGAGTGGTGGGTTTGTGCCCACCCGTTCCGCCCCGGCGGAACGACTGCCCGCAAACAGGGTCCGGTGCCGCGCACGCGGAAAAGGGCGTTGACGCCCGGTACGGACCGGGGTCAACGCCCTTTCGAGGAGAGCGGGGCGGCGGGGGGTTAGCCCATCTCCTCCAACGCCTTGCCCTTCGTCTCCTTGACGTACTTCAGCACGAAGGGGATCGAGAGCACGGCGAAGACCGTGTAGATCACGTAGGCACCGGACAGGTTCCAGTCCGCCAGGCTCGGGAAGCTGGCCGTGATGGCCCAGTTGGCGACCCACTGCGCGGACGCGGCCACGCCGAGCGCGGCGGCGCGGACGCGGTTGGGGAACATCTCGCCCAGGAAGACCCAGACCACGACGCCCCAGGAGAGGGCGAAGAAGAGGACGAAGGCGTGGGCGGCGACGAGGGCGACCGTGCCCTGCGTGGTCGGCAGGGTGCCGTCGGCGCTCTTGGAGGCGAAGGCCCAGGCCTCGAGGGCGAGGGAGACGGCCATGCCGACGGAGCCGACGAGGGCGAGCGGCTTGCGGCCGATGCGGTCGACCAGGACCATCGCGATCACGGTGCCGACGATGTTGATGATCGACGTGGTGAAGCTGTAGAAGAACGAGCTCTGCGGGTTCACGCCGACGGACTGCCACAGCGTCGAGGAGTAGTAGAACGCGACGTTGATGCCGACGAACTGCTGGAAGACCGAGAGGCCGATGCCGACCCAGACGATCGGCAGGAAGCCGAAGCGGCCGCCGAGCAGGTCCTTGAAGGTGGACTTCTCCTCGGTGTGCATCGCGTGCTCGATCTCGGCGACGCGCTTGTCGAGGTCGATGCTGTGGCCCTCGACGTCGGCCAGGACCTTCTTCGCCTTCTCGGTCTTACCGACCGAGATCAGGAAGCGGGGGGACTCGGGGATGGCGAAGGAGAGCAGGCCGTAGAGGACGGCCGGGACGACCATGACGCCGAGCATGACCTGCCAGGCCTCGATGCCGAGGACCTTGCCGCGCTGGTCGCCGTCGGCGACGTTGAGGATGCCCCAGTTGACCAGCTGCGACACGGCGATGCCGATGACGATGGCGGCCTGCTGGAAGGCACCGAGGCGGCCGCGGTAGGCCGGCGGGGAGACCTCGGCGATGTAGGCCGGGCCGATGACCGAGGCCATGCCGATGGCGATGCCGCCGAGGACGCGCCAGAAGGCGAGGTCGTAGAGCGCGAAGGGCACGGCCGAGCCGACGGCGCTGATCGTGAAGAGCACCGCGGAGATCTGCATGACGCGGATGCGGCCGATGCGGTCGGCGAGGCGGCCCGCGGTGGCGGCGCCGATGGCGCAGCCGATCAGGGCGATGGCGATGACCTGGGCGAGGGCGGCCGAGCCGATGTCGTACTTCCCGCGGATGCCCTCGACGGCGCCGTTGATCACGGAGCTGTCGTAGCCGAAGAGGAAGCCACCCATGGCCGCGGCCGCGGTGATGAAGATGACGTGGCCGAGGTGATCCGGCTGGGCCTTGCGGCCCTCGGTCCCCTGCGCCGTCGCTGTGCTGGTCAACGTGTACTCCTGGAACCCGGCCACGTTGCCGGGGTGGGGGGCGCCTTTTCAGTGGCGCACAAGATCGAAGTGACCACCACATGAAGGCGTAAGCAACGTGGGAGACCCTATGTCTTCATCTTTCGAAGTCAATAGGTTGTGACCAAGATGTTTCCCGGCGGTTTACCGGTGGTTGAGTTCAATAGTTGAAGTTAAGCGAGCCGACTACTGATCACCTTCGACACTCCGTCGCCCTGCATCGACACTCCGTAGAGAGCGTCGGCCACCTCCATCGTCCGCTTCTGGTGAGTGATCACGATCAGCTGGGAGCTCTCCTGGAGTTCCTTCATGATCCCGATCAGCCGCTGCAGGTTGGTGTCGTCCAGCGCCGCCTCGACCTCGTCCATGACGTAGAACGGGCTGGGCCGGGCCTTGAAGATCGCCACCAGGAGGGCGACGGCCGTCAGGGAGCGCTCGCCGCCGGAGAGCAGCGAGAGGCGCTTGACCTTCTTGCCCGGCGGGCGGGCCTCGACGTCCACACCGGTGGCCAGCATGTCGCCGGGGTCGGTGAGCACCAGCCGGCCCTCGCCGCCGGGGAAGAGGCGGGAGAAGACGCCCTCGAACTCGCGGGCCGTGTCGTGGTACGCCGCCGTGAAGACCTCCTCGACGCGCTTGTCGACGTCCTTCACCACCTGGAGGAGGTCCGCGCGGGTCTTCTTGAGGTCCTCCAGCTGCTCCGAGAGGAACTGGTGACGCTCCTCCAGCGCCGCGAACTCCTCCAGCGCCAGCGGATTGACCTTGCCCAGCTGCTGGTACGCGCGCTCGGCGGCCCGCAGGCGCTTCTCCTGGCCGGCCCGGTCGTAGGGGGCCGGGCGGTTGCGGGGGTGGTCCGGGTCGGCGGGCAGCTCCTCGCCCTCCGCCGGGGGCGAGGGGGGCACCGGCTGGTCGGGGCCGTACTCGGCGACCAGGGCCGTGGGTTCGACGCCGAGCTCCTCCAGGGCCCTGGCCTCCAGCTGCTCGATGCGCAGCCGCTTCTCCGCGCCCAGCACCTCGCCCCGGTGGACGGAGTCCGTCAGCTTGTCCAGCTCGGTCTTCAGGTCGCGGGCCCGGTCCCGGCCCGCGGCCAGCTCGCGCTCGCGTTCGGCCTTGGCGGCCTCGGCCTGGAGACGCTCCTCGTCGGCCCGTACGAGCGAGACCTCGACGTGCGCCAGCAGCTGCCGGGCACCCGCCGCCACCGCCGAGGCCACCTCGGCCTCGTGGCGCAGCCGCGCCCGGCGCTGCTCGGCCCGGGCGCGCGCCTCGCGCTCGGCGCGGGCGGCGCGGTCGAGCCCGTCGGCCCGGCCGGCCAGCGCCTTCATCCGCTCCTCGTGGGTACGGAGCTGGAGGCGCGCCTCCATCTCGGTCTGGCGGGCGTTGGCGCCGTCGGCGGCGAGCCGGTCGCGGACGCCGGTGTCGGGCTCGTCGTCCTCGTCCTCGGTCTCCTCCGCCGTCGCCAGGCGCGCGGCGAGTTCCTCCGCCTCCTCGGTGGCGCGCAGCAGCGCCTCCTCGGCGCGCCCCGCCGCGGCCGCCGTCCGCTCGGCCTCGCCGGCGGCCGCCCGGGCCTGCCCGGCGAGGCGTCCCAGAACCTGGGCGGTCCGCGACTTCTCCCGGTCGGCGGTGCTGCGCAGGCCGGCCAGTTCCTCCACGAGCGCGGCGCACCGGGCGCGGTGGTCGCCGGCCGCTTCGCGGGCGGCGGTCAGTTCGGCGCAGCGGGCGTCGAGCCCGGTGAGCTCGGCCGTGGCCTCGTCGACCGCCGCCTGTGTCTCCAGGAGGCTGGGCGCCCCGCCGGAGCCGCCCTGGGCGAGGTGGGCGCCGAGCAGGTCGCCCTCGGCGGTGACGGCGGTCAGGGCGGGGTGGGAGGTGACGAGGCGCTCGGCGTCCTCCAGGGTGTCGACGACGACGATGCCGCGCAGCAGCCTGCGGACGGCGGGCCGCAGGTCGAGGGGGGCGCGTACGAGGTCGGCGGCGGCGCGGTGGGGGGCGGGCGGGGGCGGGGCCTCCGCCTCCTCGGGCGCTCCGGCGAGGAGGAGGACGGCCCGGCCGGCGTCCTCCTTCTTGAGCAGGCGGAGGGCCTCCGCCGCGGCGGCGGGGCCGGTGACGGCGAGGGCGTCGGCGGCGGCGCCCAGGGCGGTGGCGACGGCGAGTTCATGGCCGGGGGTGACGGATAGCAGCCCGGCGGCCGGCCCGAGCAGACCGCTCAAACGTTCCTGCGCGGTCAGCAGCGCGCCCGTCCCGTCCTTGCGGCGCAGTCCCAGGGCGAGGGCGTCGCGGCGGGCGGTGAGGGCGGCGCGACGCCGCTCGGCCTCGGCGGCCGCCTCGCGGGCGTCGTTCAGCGCGCCGTCGGCCGCGGCGAGCTCCGCCTTGGCGCGGTCGTGGCGGGCGGCGAGTTCGGCGTCGTCCGCGTCGGCGCCGTCGGCCTCGGCCTGGTGGCGCTCGTACTCCTCCTGGGCCGCGGCGGCCCGCTCGCCGGCCTCGTCGCGGGCCGCCGCCAGCCGGCCGATCTCGGCCTCGGCCGAGGCGGCGCGGCCGCGGGCCGCGGTGACCTGGCCGTGCAGCCGGGCGAGCCGCTCGCGACGGTCGGCGACGGCCCGGGCGGCGTCGCGCAGGCGGCGTTCCTCCTCGGCGAGCCGGCGTTCGAGGTCCTCGCGGTGCCGGGAGGTGTCCTCCAGGGCCCGGCCGGCCGCTTCGAGGGCGGCCTCGAGTTCGGCCTCCTGCTCGCGGACGCGGGCGGCCTCGCGTTCGAGGTCCTCGGGGTCGCGGCCGCGCCGCTCCTCGGCGGGGACCGTGGTGGCGCTGGTGACGCGGGCGTCGGCGAGGCCGACGGTGCCGCGCACGCGTTCGGCGAGGCGGGAGAGTTCGTGCCAGGTCCGCTGGGCCGTGGCCAGGCGCGGGGCCAGCTCGCGGACCTGTTCCTCCAGCTCGGCCTCGCGCCGGGCCGCGGCGCGCAGTTCGGCCTCGGCGGCCTCCTTGCGGCCCTTGAGGGCGGCCTCGTCGGCGATCTCGGCGCGCAGCGCCTCGCGCAGACCGACCAGGTCGTCGGCGAGCAGGCGGAGCCGGGCGTCGCGGAGGTCGGCCTGGATGACGGCGGCGCGGCGGGCGACGGCGGCCTGCCGGCCGAGCGGCTTGAGCTGGCGGCGCAGTTCGTCGGTGAGGTCCTGGACGCGGGCGAGGTTGGCCTTCATCGCGTCGAGCTTCCGCAGCGCCTTCTCCTTGCGCTTGCGGTGCTTGAGGACGCCGGCGGCCTCCTCGATGAAGGCGCGGCGGCCCGTGGGGTCGGCGTGGAGGACGGAGTCGAGCTGCCCCTGGCCGACGATGACGTGCATCTCGCGGCCGATGCCGGAGTCGGAGAGGAGTTCCTGGATGTCCAGGAGGCGGCAGGTGTCGCCGTTGATCTGGTATTCGCTGCCGCCGTTGCGGAACATGATCCGCGTGATGGTGACCTCGGCGTACTCGATGGGCAGGGCGCCGTCGGAGTTGTCGATGGTGAGCGAGACCTCGGCGCGGCCGAGCGGGGGGCGGCCGGTCGTCCCCGCGAAGATGACGTCCTCCATCTTGCCGCCGCGGAGGGACTTGGCGCCCTGCTCGCCCATGACCCAGGAAAGCGCGTCGACGACGTTGGACTTCCCGGAACCGTTCGGTCCCACGACACAGGTGATGCCGGGTTCGAAGCGCAGGGTGGTGGCGGAGGCAAAGGATTTGAACCCGCGCAGGGTCAGGCTCTTGAGGTGCACGCGGTAGGACTCTACCGCTCGTTCGTACGGGTTCCGCGCCTGTGGTGGAGGGTGGCGCGCCGTCGCTTTTCCCCGCTCGCCCCCGGCTTTCACCCGCTGGTTTCACATGCGAAGGCGCAGGGCAGATCAGGTGTGAGGAGCGGCGGGAAGGAAACGGCGGGTATCAGGCGGGAAACGACGAAGGGACGCCGAAGCGTCCCTTGCAGCTCTCAAGCGGCTGACAGTGCAGCCCGACCGGCCCCCGGGGCAGGGCACGGGTCAGGCAAGCGCAGGCTCCGCCTGGGATACGTCGATGCTGTCGAGCAGCGAGTCACCGTGAGCGGCGGCAGTCAGCGCGTCGTTCTCGGCCTGCATCCGAATGAGCTCGGATTCGAGGTCCTGGACACGCTGCTGAAGCCGTCGCATCTCGGAGAGGACTCGGGGGTCGGAGCCGCCGACGTAACCGAGAAGCGCCTTTGCCATGATGGATGGTCCTCCACACTGAGTGACCGACCGAAGCGGTGTGGGTCGTGAGGGATTCGCACCCGCGGTGTCTGCCATCACTACTGCGGTCTTTCAATGCCAAACAGCTAAGGTGCGCGGGGCTTCCAGCGTCTCACCAAATGGTTTGACGGTCAACACGATCACACCCCGTATCGGCAGGCGTCCCGGGGGTGCGCGCGGGGATATCCGCGCCGCATTCCGCACCCGGGGCCCGAGGGTGAGTGGAGATCATCCGTTGAGAGGCAGCCTTGCACGATGCGGCCGACTTGGCAACCATCAGGGGATTTCCCTGGACTGCATATGCCAATGTCATATGAATACGACGATCGGCATCCCCCTCACTCCCGGGGAACCGCACCCGAATCCGATTTTCCCGTCATCCGCTCAGCGGATCTCGAAGCCGTCGTAACCACCCTTGGGTGTGTTCCAGATCTCGGTGACACCGTCCACACGGCCGGGCGTGTCGCCGTCGCGCAGCCAGGCGAGCAGCTGTTCGCATCCGGTGCGGGGGCCCTCGGCGACGACCTGGACCCTGCCGTCGGAGAGGTTGGAGGCGAAGCCGGACAGGTCGCCGATCCGCAAAGCGTTGGCCCGGGTGAACCATCGAAAGCCGACACCCTGCACATGCCCACGGACCCACGCCGTGAGACGGACATTCTCGTTCATGTCTGCACGTTAACCGGCCAATTACATAAGCAGCACTTCGGCCCGGTGTCCCGTGCCGTACAGTCGCCGCCGAATAAGGCTCCCCCGGACGAGTGATGCCCTTTGACGCCGAACACGTGAGGAAGGCAGCGGATGGGTCGCCATCGACGCTCAGCCCGCGCGACCGCCGACGAGGCGGTGGAGAACGCCCGGAAAGCCCGGGCTCGCCTGACGAGCGAGTCGGCCGAGACCTACGAGTCCGAGGATCCGTCCGAGGCGATCACCCAGCCCATCCCCATCGTCCGCCCGGGCGGCGGGAGTCCCGGGCGTCACCGCGGCCCCCGCCGCGGCAAACGCCGGGGAGCCGTGGCCACGGGCGCCGCCGCGAGCGGCGCGGCGGCCAGGAGCGGCGGGGCCGCCGGCAAGGTCGTCAAGACGGTGCCGCCCGCGCGACGGGCCGGCCTGCTCGGTGCCTCGGCCGCCGTGGCGATGGGCGCGGTGGCCATGGTCTCCGGGCTGCTGCCCAGTGGCGTCCCGGGCGGCGACGGCTCCGCGGGCGGTGCCGGCACCAGCGGGCAGGTTCGGGCGGACGGCCCGGTCGAGTCCCCCGCGCGTGACGCCCGCCCCCCGGCCGCGCCCCAGGCCGACCGGTCGGGCGACCAGGTCGCCCGGGAGCGTCCGGCGCAGGGGGCGCCCCTCGCCCGCGCGGAGCGGGCGACGGTCCCGGCCGGGCCGGACGAACGGCGGGCGACACCCCACGAGGCCGAGGGCGTCCGGGCCGCCCGGGGTGCCGAGCGCCCCGCGGCGCCGGTGGAGTCCGCGTCCCCCTCGGCCGCTCCGGACGCGTCGGCGGCTCCGTCGTCCCCGTCGGCGACGCCCTCGCGGGGGCCGTCCGGTACGCCGGGCGCCGCGGGCCGCGCGCGGGCGGCCCGGGCGCGTACGGCCGCCGAGCGGCGGCTGACCGTCGCCGCGGACGTCGAGGAGGCGGGGCCGACGGCCGGCACCCTGGCCGATCCGCAGTCCGCCGCCGCGCATCTGGTGCTGTCCCTGGTCAACGCGGAACGCGCCAAGGCCGGCTGCCGCCCGCTGCGGGCCAGTCCCAAGCTCAACCGGCTCGCCCAGTCGTTCAGCGACGACATGGCCCGGCGGGGGTTCTTCGACCACACCGACCCGGACGGCCGGAGTCCCTGGGACCGGGCCGCCCGGCGGGGCATCAAGAACCTGGGCGGCGAGAACATCGCCCGCGGCCATCCGGACGCGCACACGGTGATGGACGCGTGGATGCGCAGCAGCGGGCACCGCGCCAACATCCTCAACTGCGACTACCGCAGCATGGGCGTCGGCGTCCACCAGGGCGGCAACGGCCCTTGGTGGACCCAGGACTTCGGCTACTGATCCACGAGGGGCGTCAGGCGGCGGCGCGGCCCGCGGCGTAGATCCGGGCCTGCTCGGCGATGCGGCGGCCGAGGAGCTCGGCGGTGGCGATGTCGGCCTTGTGCACGCCCTCGGGGCCCTGGTCGTTGTCGGTCTGGGCGCCTGCGCCGAGGAAGAAGCCCAGGCGGTTGACGTCGTTCTCGGAGGCCACGGAGCTGTTCCAGCCCGGCAGCTGACCGAGGCCCACCCAGTGCATGCCGTGCTGGGCGGCGAGGATCGTGAAGAACTGCAGGGTGTGCAGCTTGTCGCCGCTCTTGGAGGCGGAGTTGGTGAAGCCGGCCGCCAGCTTGTCCTGCCAGGCGCGGGTGTACCAGCGGCCGGAGGTGGCCTCGGCGAAGACGTGGAAGGCGCCGGAGGCGGTGCCCATGTAGGTGGGCGAGCCGAAGACGATGGCGTCGGAGGCGTCGAGCCGCTCCCACTGCGCGTCGGTGATCTCGGCGACGTTGATCAGATGCACGGTGGCACCGGTGTCCGCGGCGCCGGCCCGGACGGCCTCGGCGAGGACGGCGGTGTGGCCGAAGCCGGAGTGGTAGGCGATGGAGACGACGGGGGTGGTCACGGCGGGTACTCCTCGGGATGCCGGTGGGGATCGATGAGGAAAGGTAAGCACTAACTTTTGGAAAGCGCAACCTTCTGGAGAGCGCTGTGCGGGAGTATCGTGTTCACATGACGACGAACAGCACGGCCGGCGAGGGGTGCGACGCGGCGGCGGACGAGCGACTGCCCTTCGACGTCTTCGCCCGCAGCTGCCCCTCGCGGGAGACCCTGGGGCACGTCACCGGTCGCTGGGGCGCCCTGACCCTGGGCGCGCTGCGCGAGGACAGCCTGCGCTTCAACGAGTTGCGCCGACGCGTCGACGGCGTCAGCGAGAAGATGCTGTCCCAGACGCTCCACGCGCTGGAGCGGGACGGACTGGTGCACCGCGAGGCGCAACCGACGAACCCGCCCCGCGTGGACTACCGGCTCACTCCCCTGGGCCGGGAGATCACCGAGCGGCTGATGGGGCTGATCGACCTGGTCGAGGCCCGCATGCCCGACGTTATGACGGCACGCGGGACGTACGACGGCGAGCGCGCCTGACCGCCGTCCGGACCGTGAGGTGGCGCTACGCCGTGGGGCGCGGCGGGCGCTGGCAGCGCGGGCAGAAGTAGCTGGAGCGGTTCATCCAGGGCCGGCGGCGCATGGGCGTGCCGCAGCGCCGGCAGGGCTCGTCCTCGCGCCCGTAGGCGTCCAGCGAGCGGTCGAAGTAGCCCGATTCGCCGTTCACATTGACGTAGAGGCTGTCGAAGCTGGTGCCGCCCGCCGCCAGCGCCTCGTTCATGACCTCGCGGATGTGCAGCAGCAGTTCGGCGGTGCGCGGGCGGGTCAGGCCGGCGGTGGGACGGTCGTAGTGCAGCCGGGTGCGCCACAGCGCCTCGTCGGCGTAGATGTTGCCGACGCCGCTGATGAGCGACTGGTCGAGCAGCGCCCTCTTGATCGTCGTCCGGCGGCGGCGCAGCGCGCTGTGGAAGGCGTCGTCGTCGAAGGCCGCGTCGAGCGGGTCGCGCGCGATGTGGGCGATGACGTCCGGCAGCCCCTCGGGGTCGCCGGGCACGGTGTCGTGCAGTGAGAGGCCGCCGAAGGTGCGCTGGTCGACGAAGCGGAGCTCGGTGGCCTTGTCGTCGGCGAAGCGGATCCGGACGCGCAGGTGCTTCTCGTCGGGCGAGCCCTGGGGCTGCACCAGCAGCTGGCCGCTCATGCCCAGGTGGGCGAGGACGGCGCGGTCCGGTGCCGTCGTCTCCCCCACGGGTTCGACGGGCAGCCACAGATACTTGCCCCGGCGCCGGGGGGTGCCCAGCCGGTGGCCGACGAGCCGTGCGGCGAAGTCCTCCGGGCCGGCGAGGTGGCGGCGGACGGCACGCGGATGCAGCACCTCGACCTGGGCGACCGTACGGCCGCCGACCCAGCGCTCCAGTCCGCTGCGGACGACCTCGACCTCGGGCAGCTCGGGCACCGCACTCCCTCCAGGGGGTGTCACGACGTCCGGGCGGGCCCGCTGGTGCGGGACCCGCCCGGAGGTCAGGGATGAGCCGGGTGCGTCAGCGGGACGCGCCCCGTGCGTCGGCGGCGCCACCGGCGTCCGCCTTCGCGGCCGCGGCGCGTGCTTCCGCCGCGCTGTTGATGGCGCGCCAGGCGGACTCGGCCGCCTGCTGCTCGGCTTCCTTCTTGCTGCGGCCGGTGCCGGTGCCGTACGCGACACCACCGACGCGGGCAGCAGCCGTGAAGGTCTTCTCGTGGTCCGGACCGGTCTCGGAGACCAGGTACTCCGGCACCCCGAGACCCTCGGTGGCGGTCAGCTCCTGGAGGCTGGTCTTCCAGTCCAGGCCGGCGCCGAGGTTCGAGGACTTCTCGATCAGCGGGTCGAAGAGCCGGTGGATCAGCTCCGCCGCCGCCTCGAGACCCTGGTCGAGATAGACCGCCCCGATGACCGCCTCCAGGGTGTCGGCGAGGATCGAAGCCTTGTCCCGGCCGCCGGTGCCCTCTTCGCCCCGGCCGAGCCGGATGAAGGCGCCGAGGTCCAGGCCGCGGCCGACCTCCGCCAGCGCACGGGAGTTGACCACCGCGGCCCGCAGCTTGGCCAGCTGGCCCTCGGGCAGGTCGGGGTGGGTGCGGTAGAGCGTGTCCGTGACCACCAGGCCCAGCACGGAGTCCCCGAGGAACTCCAGCCGCTCATTGGTGGGCAGACCGCCGTTCTCGTACGCGTAGGACCGGTGCGTCAGCGCACGCACCAGAAGGGCGGTCTCGAGTTGGTACCCGAGCCGCCCTTCCAGAAGCGTGTGGGACGAGGCCGTGTCCACCGGCGCCGGTTCATGCCCGCGGCTGCGGGACGGCGTACTGGCGTCCGACATGAAGCCTGTCACCCGCCGATCAGACCGCGAGGACCTGGCGCTTGTTGTAGGTGCCGCAGCTGGGGCACGCGATGTGCTGCTGCTTCGGCTCGTGGCAGCGCTCGCACGCCACCAGGGGGGTGACCGCAGCCTTCCACTGCGACCGGCGGTGGCGCGTGTTGCTGCGCGACATCTTCCGCTTCGGAACAGCCACGGCTACTTCTCCTGTGTGTCATCCCCGCCGGAGCGGGGTGCGTTGTCCTTCTCGCCGTCCATCTCGGATCCGGCGAGTCCCTGCAGTGCCGCCCAACGAATGTCGACGGCATCGTGGTGGTGGTCCGGGTCGTCCGCCAGCCGCGCTCCGCAGTCGGAGCACAGGCCGGGGCAGTCTTCCTGGCACACCGGCTGCAGCGGCAGTGAGAGCACCACCGCGTCCCGCAGCACGGGTTCGAGGTCGAACAGGTCGTCCTCGAGGAAGAGCGTGTCCTCCTCGTCGTCCTCGGCGTCGTCGTCCGTCTCCGCGATGCGGCCACGGGCGTCGGCGTCGGGGTAGGAGAACATCTCCTGGAAGTCCGCTTCGAGCTCTCGCTCCAGCGGCTCCAGACACCTTACGCACTCCCCCGAGAGCGGCGCACGGGCGGTGCCTGTGACAAGCACCCCTTCCATGACCGACTCCAGGCGGAGGTCGAGCTCCACCGCGGCGTTCTCGGCGACACCGATGACCTCGATACCGAGGTCGGCGGGGGCCGGGACGGAACGGGAGACCCGCTTCAGCGCGCCGGGACGCCGGCCCAGCTCGCGTGTGTCGAACACGAGAGGGTTGCGGGGATCGAGGCGGGCGTTCAGGGCTTCCTGCTTTCTACGCTGCGGTGACGGCCGGCCCCCGGGCGCTGAACGCGCGGAGGGCAGCCCGGATCGCGGACGTACACGCGACCGAAGAGCCAGGATACTGGACGGGCCGCCGTGGGCCCAATCCGGACCCGTGCGAACGGGACGGAACGGCCGGGAACGGAGGCTCGGCCCGGGTCCGCCCGGGGTCAGCCCCCCTGCCCGTACGGCCCGGCCGCCTCCCCGTACGGCGGGTGCGCGGCCTCCTGGACCGGCCAGGCGTACGGGTCCGGCTGCTGGGGGTAGCCGCCGGGGACCGCGTAGGGATCCAGCTGGGGTGGATGGGGGCCGGCGGCGTACGGGTCCTGGACGGCGTAGTCGAAGGCCGGCGCTGGATGGCCCGTCCAGTCCCCCGGCGCCGTCCCTCCGGCCGCCGCGGCGGCCTCCGGCACCAGGGGGGCCGATGGGACGGGAGAGGGCTCCTGGGCGGCGGCGAGACCCGCGAGGAAGTCGGCGTCGGCGACGGGACGGGGGCCCGGCACGTGGTCCTGGACGGCCAGATGCGCCGCCAGCTCCTCGTCGGGGCGGCCCGCCAGCAGCTTCTCGCGGCCGCGGCCGACCGCCCGGAGCGTCTCGGCCAGCGCGGCCGACGCCTCGCGCGTCGTGGTGCGCGCCCGGGCGTCGCGGTCGAGGGCGCCCATGGCCTTGGTGAGCACGGCCTCGGCGTGGGCGAGCCGGCCGTCCGCGTAGTCGTCGGCCCCGGCGCGGACGCCGGCGGCCTCGCGGCGGGCCTCCTCCAGGATGCGCCCCGCCTCCTCCCGGGCCTCGCGGGCGACCTCGGTGTCGGAGATCAGCGAACCGCACCGGTCCCGGGCGGCCCGCAGGATTCCCTCGGCCTCCTCGCGGGCCTCGGCGACCAGCCGCTCCCGGTCACCGATGACCTCCTCGGCGCGGGCCAGGGAGCCGGGCAGGCCGGCCCTGATCTCCTCCAGCCGGGCGAGCAGCTCGCCGCGATGGAGGACGCAGGAGGCCGACATGGGCAGGGCGCGGGCGGCGGCGACGGTCGCGACGATCTCGTCGAGCTTCTTCTGGACGTCCACGGTGACGCTCGCCACCTCCCGGGGCCGACGGCACGAACGGGACGACTGTAGGGCCGGCGGGCCCCGCCCGGCAGGAACTGACGCAAGGTCAGTTCGTCAGTGCTTCTCCAGCCGCTCGTTCAGTGCCCGGAGCACCAGCGGCGGCACCAGGTGGGAGACGTCGCCGCCCCAGGCCGCGACCTCCTTGACCAGACTGGAGGACAGGAAGCTGTAGGTGGGGTTGGTGGGCACGAACAGCGTCTCGACGCCCGAGAGGCCGTTGTTCATCTGGGCCATCTGGAGCTCGTAGTCGAAGTCGCTGACCGCCCGCAGGCCCTTGACGATCGCCGGGATGTCCCGCTGCTTGCAGAAGTCGACGAGCAGGCCGTGGAAGGACTCCACCTCCACATTGCCGTACTCGGCGGTGACCTGCCGCAGCAGCTCTATCCGCTCGTCGACGGTGAAGAGGCCCTGCTTCGACTTGTTGATCATCACCGCGACGTGCACGACGTCGTACAGGCGCGACGCGCGGGCGATGATGTCGAGGTGTCCATTGGTGACGGGGTCGAACGACCCCGGACAGACGGCGCGGCGCAACGGTGATTCCTCGCTCTCCGGTCCATTCATGACGTGCCCGTTCCCGATCCGGTGGTGCACGCCGAAGCGGCGCGACCGTACCAAAGCGTTCCCTCGCCGTAACGACGGGCCCTCAGCGCCTCGAACCCCTCCGGCCATCCGAATTCCCCGCCGCGCGTGCTCCTCTCCACAGTGATCAAAGCGTCGTCCGTGAGCCAGCCCCGGGTGCGGAGTGTGAGCAGGATCTCGCGGAGCGCGTCGTCGTCGACCACGTACGGCGGGTCGAGGAAGACCACGTCGTACGCGTCCGCCGGCGGTGCCCCGGCGATCACCTGCTCCGCCCGGCCCGTGCGCACCTCGGCGCCCGGCAGGCCCACCGCGCGCACGTTGTCGCGGATCACCCGGACCGCGCGGGCGTCCGCCTCGACCAGCAGCACGTGCTCCGCGCCGCGCGAGAGCGCCTCCAGGCCGACGGCGCCCGAGCCGCCGTAGAGATCCAGCACGCGGGCGCCCCCCAGGGTGCCCAGCAGGGACTCCCAGGTGGAGAACAGGCCCTCGCGCGCCCGGTCGGAGGTGGGGCGGGTGCCGGTGCCGGGCGGCACGGCCAGGCGGCGTCCGCCGGCGGCGCCGGCGATCACGCGGGTCATGGGTCTCGGAAGTCCTTCGCGGTGTGGTGGGACGGGGCGGCGGAAGGTGCCCCCGGAAAGCGTATGCCGTCGGCGGTGCGCCGTCCCCACGGACCGGTCCCCCACGGGTCTCCCGGGCTCAGCCCTTCTCCAGGAACTCCTCGCGCTCCTTGTCCAGCAGCGCGTCCAGCGCCGTGCGCAGCTCGGGCAGGCGCGCCAGCTCCGGGTCGGCGGCGACGACCGCCGCGGCCTCCTCGCGGGCCGCCACGATGACCTCCTCGTCGTCGATGACCGCGAGCATGCGCAGCGAGGAGCGCACGCCCGACTGCGCCTGGCCGAGCACATCGCCCTCGCGGCGCTGCTCCAGGTCGATGCGGGAGAGCTCGAAGCCGTCGAGGGTGGCGGCCACCGCGCCCAGCCGGGCCCGGGCCGGGCTCGCCTCGAACGCCTCGGTGACCAGCAGGCACAGGCCGGGCGCCGCGCCACGGCCCACCCGGCCGCGGAGCTGGTGCAGCTGGGAGACGCCGAACCGGTCCGCGTCCATGATCACCATCACGGTGGAGTTGGGGACGTTCACACCGACCTCGATGACCGTCGTGGCGACCAGGACGTCCACCTCGCCGGCCGCGAAGCGGCGCATCACGTCGTCCTTCGCCTCGGGCTGCATCCGGCCGTGCAGCACCTCCACCCGCAGCCCGGCGAGCGGGCCCCGGGAGAGCTCCTCGGCGACGTCGAGCACGGCCAGCGGAGGACGGCGCTCCGCCTCGTCCCCGGCGGACTTCTTCTTCGGGGCGTCCTCCTCGTCGCCGATGCGCGGGCACACCACGTACGCCTGGTGGCCGCCCTCGACCTCCTCGCGGACCCGCTCCCAGGCGCGGGCCAGGAAGTGGGGCTTGTCCTTGGCGGGGACCACATGGGTGGCGATGGGCGAGCGGCCGGCGGGCAGCTGGTCCAGGACGGACGTCTCCAGGTCACCGAAGACGGTCATGGCGACCGTGCGCGGGATGGGAGTGGCGGTCATCACCAGCAGGTGCGGCGGTTGCTTGCCCTTGGAGCGCAGGGCGTCGCGCTGCTCGACGCCGAAGCGGTGCTGCTCGTCGACCACGACCAGACCCAGGTCGTGGAACTGGACCTTGTCCTCGATCAGGGCGTGGGTCCCGACGACGACGCCCGCCTCGCCGGTGATCAGGTCGAGCAGTGCCGCCCGGCGGGCGGCGGCGCCCATGGAGCCGGTGAGCAGCACCACCTTGGTGCCCTGGTCGGCGCCGCCGAGCATGCCGCCCTCGGCGAGGTCGCCCATCATCTCCGTGATCGACCGGTGGTGCTGCTGGGCGAGCACCTCGGTGGGCGCCAGCATCGCGGCCTGGCCGCCCGCGTCCACCACCCCGAGCATCGCGCGCAGGGCCACCATGGTCTTGCCGGAGCCCACTTCGCCCTGGAGGAGGCGGTGCATGGGGTGCTCGGTGGCCAGGTCGCCGAAGATCTCCGCGGAGACCGTGCGCTGGCCGTCGGTGAGGGTGAACGGCAGCCGGGCGTCGAAGGCGTCGAGCAGTCCGCCCTCGGCGGGCTTGCGGGCCACGGCCGGCAGCTGGGAATCAGCGTGCCGGCGGCGGGCGAGGGCGACCTGGAGGACGAAGGCCTCGTCCCACTTCAACCGCTGCCGGGCGTCCTCGAGGTCGGCCTTGGTACGCGGCCGGTGGACCTTGCGGAAGGCCTCGGGCAGGGGCAGCAGACCGCGGCCCTCGCGCAGCGCGGCCGGCAGCGGATCGGCGACCTCGGCCCAGCCGGAGGCCTCCATGGAGGCGAGCACGACGTCGAGGCAGTTGGAGATCTTCCAGGACTCCATCTGCGAGCAGGCCGGGTAGAGCGGGATCAGCTGCCCGGCCCACGCCGCCACGGTGTCGGCGCCGCTGTCCTCGCCGAGCATCTCGTAGGCCGGGTGGGAGAGCTGGCGGACGTTGCGGAACGTGCCGACCTTGCCCGCGAACATGCCGCGGCGGCCGGGGACGAGCTCCTTCTGGTGGTGGTAGATCGACCGGCCGAAGAAGACCAGCTGGAGCCTGCCGCTGCCGTCGGTCAGCGTCACCTCCAGCCGCTGGCCCCGGCCGTGGTTGAACTTGTGCACCCGGGCGTCGGAGACCTGCGCGACGACGGTGACGTGCTCGTCCAGCGGCAGGTCCGCCAGACGCGTCAGCTCGCCGCGCTCGGCGTACCGGCGCGGGTAGTGGTGGAGCAGGTCGCCGACCGTGTGCAGGCCGAGGTGCTCGGCCAGCACCTTCGCGGTGTTGCCGCCGAGCGTCTTCTTCAGAGGTTCCTGGAGCGCGGGCACGGGTCCATTGCACACCACGCCACCGACAGCGCGGCCCATCCGCCGCCGGTGCGGCCTATTCGATGCCGATGAGCAGGGGCGCGGAGCGCTGCCCGCCGTGGTAGACGACCGTGTCCACGGCCAGGTGACCGCGGCGCACGTGCCGCCGCAGACGGTCGGCGACGTCGTCGGGGACCCCGGCGCCGAGCACCAGGGTGACCATCTCGCCGCCCGCTGCCAGCATCCGGTCCAGCACGGTCTCGGCGGTGGCGGCCAGCTCGGTGCCGATGACGGCCACGTCCCCGTCGATCAGGCCGAGCACGTCCCCGGCCTGGCAGACGCCGGCCATCGTCCAGGACTGCCGCTCGGCGACGGTGAGCTCGGCGTAGCGGGTGGCGCCGGCGGCGGACGTCATGGCGACGACGTCCTCGTCGAAGCGGCGGTCGCTCTCGTGGACGGCCAGGGCCGCGATGCCCTGCACCGGGGAGCGGGTGGGGATCAGGGCCACCCGTACGCCCTCGGCGCGGGCCTGCTCGGCCGCGGCGGCGGCCGTGTGCCGCAGATCGGCGTCGTTGGGCAGCAGGACGACCTCGTGGGCGTGGGCGCGCCGGATCGCCTCGACCAGCTCGCCGCTGGCGGGCGGCTCCCCCGGCCGTACGGCGACGACCGCGGCGCCGGCGTCGGCGCACAGCTCGGCCAGGCCCTCGCCCGGGACGAGGGCGACGACGGCCCGCTGGGCACGCTCGCGGACCCGGCCGGCCTCCTGGCGGGCACCGGCGAAGTGGGTGATGCGGATGCGGTGCGGCCGCCCGGCGTCGACGCCCGCCTCGACGGCCGCGCCGGCGTCGTCGACGTGCACGTGGACGTTCCACAGGCCGTCGCCGCCGACCACGACCAGCGATTCGCCCAGGGCGTCCAGCCGGGCCCGCAGCCGGCCGACGGCCTCGTCGTCCGCGTCCAGCAGATAGATGACCTCGAAGGCCGGAGCGGAACCGGACGGCACCTCGCCGCCCTCGCCGCCGAGGTCCGCCGGGCAGCCGCCGGCCGACCAGTCGTGCGCCGGGACCGCCGCGACGGCGGCCGCGGGGACCGGCCCTGGCCTGCCTCCCGTCAGGGCCTCGGCCAGCGCGCCCAGCACCTCGACGAGGCCCTTGCCGCCGGCGTCCACGACCCCGGCCCGCCCGAGGACCTCCAGCTGGCCGGGGGTGGCGGCCAGGGCCTCGCGGGCGCCCTCGTGGGCGGCGCGGGCGACGGCGGCGGCGTCGCCGGCCGTACCGGCCGCCGCCTCGGCCGCCGCGGCGGCCACGGTGAGCACGGTGCCCTCGACGGGGCGGGCCACGCCCTCGTACGCGGACTCCACCGCGCGGCTCAGCGCCCGGCACAGCAGCGCCCCGCCCGCGGTGTCCGGCCCCCGGCGGCCCTCGTCGCCGGCCGCCAGGACCTCGGCCGTGCCGCGCAGCAGCTGGGCGAGGATCGTCCCGGAGTTGCCGCGGGCCCCTATGAGCGCGCCGTGCGCCATCGCCCGGACGGCCTCGGCGAGGCCGGGGCGGGAGCCGGGGCCGGTGGTGGCGTGGCCGTCGAAGACCGCGTCGACGGCGCGGGCGGCGGATTCGACGGTCAGGTAGAGGTTGGTGCCGGTGTCGCCGTCCGCCACGGGGTAGACGTTGATCGCGTCGATCTCCTCGCGGGCCCGGCCCAGCGCGTCGAGCGCCAGCGCGCACCAGGTCCGTACCGCATCGGCGTCCAGCGTTCGCGGCACGTGGGTCCTCCTCCTGGGCTGCGGGCGGTGCTGGAGCAGACTAGACCCGCACCGGGCCGCCGGGGGCCGGCCGGGCGGGGTCCGGGCCGGTCATGGTAGTTTCGTTGTCCAGGAGCGGTCGTTGTATGCTGCTCCGGTTGCCTGACGAGAGTCGGGCCATCCCCCTGGCAAGCCAAGTCACCTACGACCCGGCACGCCGGGATTTCCCGTAAGTGCATCTGAAGTCTTTGGAGTGACCCGTGGCTGCCAACTGCGACGTCTGCGGCAAGGGGCCGGGCTTCGGCAACAACATTTCGCACTCGCACCGCCGTACGCCCCGTCGCTGGAACCCGAACATCCAGCGTGTGCGTGCCGTGGTCGGTCGGACGCCGAAGCGCCTCAATGTCTGCACCTCGTGCATCAAGGCCGGCAAGGTCTCGCGCTAACTAGCTAGTAGCGCGGCAGCCTCGCCGTCTTGAAAAGCCGGTCCCCCTCGGGGGGCCGGCTTTTTGCCTTTGCGGCCGGCTTCTCGCCTTACGGGAAGCGCCAGCCGTGGTGCACCGGGCCGATGCCCTCGCCCAGCGGGAAGCCCGCCGCGATCGCGCCCGTGACGTAGTCCTTGGCCGCCGTCACCGCCTCCGGCACCGACGCCCCCTTCGCCAGCCCCGCCGCGATCGCCGACGCCAGCGTGCACCCCGTGCCGTGGGTGTGCCGGTTGTCGTGCCGGGGGGCCCGCAGGAGGAGTTCGGTGGTGCCGTCGGTGAGGAGGTCCACCGCGTCGCCCTCCAGGTGGCCGCCCTTGATCAGGGCCCAGCGCGGGCCGTGGGCCAGGACGGCCTCGGCCGCGGGCCTGAGGTCCGCCTCCACGCGGACGCGTACGCCCGTCAGCCAGGCGACCTCGTCCAGGTTGGGCGTGGCGACCGTGGCGCGCGGCAGGAGCTCGGTGCGGACCGCCTCCAGCGCGGAGGCGGCGAGCAGGGCGTCGCCGTGCTTGGAGACGCCGACGGGGTCGACGACCACGGGCGCTTCGACGTCGGCGAGCAGGCCGGCCACGGTCCGTACGAGTTCGGCGGAGGCCAGCATGCCGGTCTTCACCGCCTGGACGCCGATGTCGTCGACGACGCTGCGGAACTGGGCCCGCACCACCTCGGCGGGCAGCGGCCAGGCGCCCTGGACGCCCCGCGAGTTCTGGGCGGTGACGGCGGTGAGCACGCTCATGCCGTGGGTGCCGAGGGCGAGCATCGTCTTCAGGTCGGCCTGGATGCCCGCACCGCCGCCGGAGTCGGATCCGGCGACGGTCAGGACGCGTGGGGGTATCGGCATGACGCCGAATCTACCCGCCGGGTCTCAGTCCTCGGGTTCGAGATCCCCGAAGTGGTCCCAGCCGCCGGCCTTGTCCCAGGGGGCGCCGTCGACGGTGACCTGGGGCAGGGCGGAGGGGTTGACCACCTCGCCGATGATCTTCCAACGGGCGGGCAGCTTCACGTCGGCCGGGAAGGTGGCGACGATGGCGTGGTCCTCGCCCCCGGTGAGCACCCACTGCAACGGGTCGACGCCGACGGCCTGGCCGATGTCGTACATCTGCGTGGGCACGTCGATGGCGGCGGTGCGCAGGTCGATGCGGACGTTGCTGGCCTCGGCGATGTGGCCGAGGTCGGCGATGAGGCCGTCGCTGACGTCGGTCATGGCGGTGGCGCCGAGCGCGGCGGCCGCCGGGCCCGCGTGGTACGGCGGTTCGGGCCGGCGGTGGGCCTCGACGAAGGCGCGGGGGGAGCGGAAGCCGCGGGAGAGCACGGCGAGGCCGGCCGCGGACCAGCCCAGCCAGCCGGTGACGGCGACGACGTCGCCGGCCCGGGCCCCGGAGCGGGTGACCGGCTCGTGGTTGCGCAGGTCGCCGAGGGCCGTGATGGCGACGGTGATCGTCTCGCCGCGCACCACGTCGCCGCCGACCACGGCCGCGCCGGCGACCTGGCACTCGTCGCGGATGCCGTCCATCAGCTCGGTCGGCCAGGTGGCGGGGAGCTCGGCGGGGACGACGAGGGCGAGCAGGACGGCCGTGGGGACGGCGCCCATGGCGGCGATGTCGGCGAGGTTCTGGGCCGCGGCCTTGCGGCCCACGTCGTAGGCGGTGGACCAGTCGCGGCGGAAGTGCCGGCCTTCCAGGAGCACGTCCGTACTGGCCACGACCCTCCGGTCGGGCGCGGCGACCACCGCGGCGTCGTCACCCGGCCCGAGACGGACCGCCGGGGTGGTGGTGAGCCGGGAGGTCAGCTCTCTGATGAGCCCGAACTCCCCCAACTCGCCCACGGTGCCTTTCACTGAGCTCCTCCTCGGAGTGTCGCTTGCCCTGGTTCGTGACCGTTCCCGCGCCGCGCAGGCCGCGCGGGTCTCCCCGCGCCGTGCGGCGACGCGGTACCGTGGCGTCTCTTCTCCCCACATGATCCTCGTAGCCGGCCCTTGGAGGTTCCGTGGTACAGGCGTACATCCTGATCCAGACCGAGGTCGGCAAGGCGTCGACCGTGGCCGAAGTCATCGGAAAGATCGAGGGAGTGATCCAGGCCGAGGACGTCACCGGGCCGTACGACGTGATCGTGCGCGCCCAGGCGGACACCGTCGACGAGCTCGGCCGCATGGTGGTCGCCCGGGTGCAGAAGGTGGACGGGATCACCCGCACCCTGACCTGCCCGGTCGTCCACATCTAGCTCCCCCGTATGCTCGGCCGGTGAAGACTTCGCTTCGCCGGCCCCTCGGCCTGCCCGCTCTCGCCCTGCTGTGCGTGTCAGCGGCCGCCTGCGCGGCCCCGGACGACGGGGCGAGCCTGGCGGTGCCCACACCGCCGGCGCGGCAGGCCGGGCTCTGCCGGGCGCTGCACGAGCGGTTGCCCGACGCGGTGGACGGGCGGCGGCGGCGTACCGCCGATCCGGTCTCGGACCTCACCGCCGTGTGGGGCGACCCGGCGATCTCGCTGCGCTGCGGGGTGGAGCGTCCCAAGATCCTTACGCCCGGCACCGAACACTACAACCCCACGACCGATGCGGTGGAGATCGACGGTGTGGAGTGGCTGCCGGAGCGGCAGCCGGACGGCTCGGTGCGCTGCACCACGACGCTGCGGCAGGCGTGGGTGGAGGTGACGCTGCCCAGGAAGGTGGTGGGCGGCGCCGGCGACATCAGTGCGCTGACCGATCTCGCCGACGCCGTCCGGAAGACGGTCCCGGTGGGCGTTCTGCCCTGATCCGTCGCCGTTTCCGGTGCCGTGTTCCCGGTGCCGTCCGGCCGTGCCCTAGCGCAGGCCGGTGGAGCGGCGCAGGGCTGCCTGGACGAGCCGGTCGACCAGCTCGGGGTAGCTGACGCCGGTCTCCTGCCACATGCGCGGGTACATGGAGATCGGGGTGAAGCCCGGCATGGTGTTGATCTCGTTGATGACGAACTCGCCGTCCTCGGTGAGGAAGAAGTCCGCGCGGACCAGTCCCTCGCAGGAGGCGGCCTCGAAGGCCTCGACGGCCAGCTCCTGGACCCGGCGGGTCTCGTCCTCGCTCAGCGGGGCGGGCACGATGCCGGAGGCGGAGTCGATGTACTTGGCCTCGAAGTCGTAGAAGTCGTGCGCGGAGACCGGGGGGATCTCGGCGGGCACGCTGGCGCGCGGGCCGTCCTCGAACTCGAGCACGCCGCACTCGATCTCACGACCGCGCAGCAACGATTCGACCAGGATCTTCGGGTCGTGGCGGCGGGCCTCGGCGATGGCCTCGTCCAGGCCGGAGAGATCGTCGACCTTGGTGATGCCCATGGAGGAGCCGGCGCGGGCGGGCTTCACGAACAGCGGCCAGCCGTGCTCGCCGGCGAAGTCCACGATCTTCTTGCGGGCGGCCGACGGGTCGGTCTCCCACTCGCGGGGGCGGATCACCTCGTAGGGGCCGACGGGCAGCCCGAAGGAGATGAAGACCCGCTTCATGTACTCCTTGTCCTGACCGACGGCGGAGGCGAGGACGCCGGCGCCGACGTAGGGGATGCCGGCCAGGTCCAGCATGCCCTGGAGGGTGCCGTCCTCGCCGTAGGGGCCGTGCAGCACGGGGAAGACCACGTCGACCTCGCCCAGCGCCTTGGGGACGGCGCCCGGCTCGGTGTAGACGACCTCGCGGCTGCCGGGGGTGGTGACGGGCAGCAGGACGCCGCCGTCGGCCGAGTCGGTGAGGTCCTCGACGCTGGGCAGCTCGCGGCCGGCGATGGCCATCCGCTCCGGGTCGTCGGCGGTCAGTGCCCACCGGCCGTCACGGGTGATGCCGATGGGCAGCACCTCGTACTTGGTCCGGTCGATGGCGCGCAGGACGGCGCCCGCGGTGACCACGGAGATGGCGTGTTCGGAACTGCGGCCGCCGAAGACGACCGCGACACGCGGCTTCCGGGCAGTGCTCTGGGGGGAGGTCTCGCTGCTCATATCGCGACGAGCGTACCTGCTGGGAGCGGGTGCGTCAGTGCCGCTCGGGCTTGGCGCTGCGCGACATGAGCTCCTTGAGGGCCACCATGGGCGGCTTGCCCTCGTGGACGATGCCCACGACCGTCTCGGTGATCGGCATGTCGACATGGTGACGGCCGGCCAGATCGAGCACGGACTCGCAGGACTTGACGCCCTCGGCGGTCTGCCGGGTGACGGCGACGGTCTCCTCCAGCGTCATGCCGCGGCCGAGGCAGGCGCCGAAGGTGCGGTTGCGGGAGAGCGGCGAGGCGCAGGTGGCCACGAGGTCGCCCATGCCGGCGAGGCCGGCGAAGGTGTGGGCGTCGGCGCCCATGGCCAGGCCCAGCCGGGTGGTCTCGGCGAGGCCGCGGGTGATGAGGGAGGCCTTGGCGTTGTCGCCCAGGCCCATGCCGTCGGCGATGCCCACGGCCAGGGCGATGACGTTCTTCACGGCGCCGCCCAGTTCGCAGCCGACGACGTCGGTGTTGGTGTACGGGCGGAAGTAGGGGGTGTGGCAGGCGGCCTGGAGGCGGGTGGCGACGGACTCGTCCCGGCAGGCGACCACGGCAGCCGCGGGCTGCCGGGCGGCGATCTCCTTGGCGAGGTTGGGTCCGGTGAGGACGGCGACGCGGTCCGGGCCGACCTGGGCGACCTCCTCGATGACCTCGCTCATGCGCTTGGCCGTGCCCAGTTCGACGCCCTTCATCAGCGAGACGAGGACGGTGTCGGACGGCAGCAGGGGCGCCCACGCGGTGAGGTTGCCGCGCAGGGTCTGGGAGGGGACGGCCAGGACGGCGAAGGCGGCGCCGGCGGCGGCCTCGGCGGGGTCGGTGGTGGCCCGGACGGTCGCGGGGAGCTCGGTGCCGGGGAGGTAGTCGGGGTTGACGCGGCCGGTGTTGATGGCGTCGACGAGGCCGGCCCTGCGGCCCCACATGGTCACCTCGCAGCCGGCGTCGGCGAGGACCATCGCGAAGGCGGTGCCCCAGGATCCGGTGCCGTAGACGGCGACACGCGTCACTTGCTGTCCTCCTCGGCCCGACCGGCGTCGTTCGTGCCCTCCGCCTGGCGGCGGCGGGCGGACGCGAGGGCCTTCCTGTGGTTGTAGGGCTCGGCGGGGGCGTCCTCGCCGCGGAGTTCGGCGAGGAGGTCGGTGATGGCCCGCATGATGAGGTCGGTGACCTCGCGCAGCACCTCGGCGGTGGGTTCCTTGCCGTAGTAGGCGCTCAGGTCGACGGGCGGGCCCGCCAGCACCCGGAGCGTCTTGCGGGGAAGGAGCCGGAGCTTCTTCTCCTTGGCGTACGGCGGCATGGCCTCGTTGGCGCCCCACTGGGCGACGGGGATGACGGGGGCCTTGGTGAGCAGGGCGACGCGGGCGGCGCCCGTCTTGCCCTCCATGGGCCACATGTCGGGGTCGCGGGTGAGGGTGCCCTCGGGGTAGAAGGCCACGCATTCGCCCCTGTTGATGGCGTCCACGGCGGACCGGAAGGCGGTGGCGGCGTCGGCGGATTCCCGGTAGACGGGAATCTGTCCGGTGCCGCGCAGGATGGCGCCGACGAAGCTGCCCTTGAAGAGGCCGGCCTTGGCGAGGAAACGCGGGACGCGCCCGGTGTTGTACTGGAAGTGGGCGTACGACAACGGGTCCAGATAGGAGTTGTGGTTGACCGCGGTGATGAATCCGCCGTCGGCCGGAATGTGCTCCGTTCCCCGCCAGTCCCGCTTGAAGAGAACCACGAGCGGCGGTTTCGCCAACACCGCCGCGAGGCGGTACCAGAAGCCGATTCTGTGGCGGGACACTCGGACACCCTTCTGTCGGGACCTGGAAGCTGCTGCGGGTCTTGTGCTCACCCGGGGGCCGGACAAGTGTCGCCCCAGGTACCCGGTCTGTCGAGAACACCGTAACCCCGCGTTCCGGTCATGGCGGCGGCAGCGGGTGAGAATGGGGCCGAAGCGAAGAGAGGGGGCGGATGTGGTCTGGACGCTGGTGGTGCCGCTGAAACCGCTGATGCTGGCCAAGAGCCGGCTGCGGGCGGGCGCCGGGGGGCTGCCGGGACCCGCGCTCGCGCTGGCCTTCGCCCAGGACACGGTGGCCGCCGCGCTGGCGTGCGCGGCGGTGCGCGATGTGGTGGTCGTCACCCGGGATCCGCTGGCCGGCGAGCGGCTGGCCGCCCTGGGGGCCCGGATACTGCCCGAGCCGGCGGGGGACGGCGGGCTGAACGCGGCATTGGCGCACGGGGCCCGTACGGTCCGCGGGGACCGCCCCGGGGCCGCGGTGGCGACGCTGAACGCGGATCTGCCGGCATTGCGTCCCACGGAACTCGGGCGGGTGCTCGAATTCGCCAGGGAATTCCCTCGCGCATTTCTCGCGGATGCCGCGGGAATCGGTACGACGCTGCTCGCCGCGGCACCGGGAACGGAATTGGCTCCGGCGTTCGAGGGACGTTCACGGGCCCGGCACAGCGCCTCGGGGGCGCATGAGATGGATCTGCCGGGGGTGGATTCCGTACGCCGGGACGTGGACACCGAGGGGGATCTGCGGGCGGCGCTGGCGCTGGGCGTGGGGCCGCGCACGGCGGCGGTGGCGGCCGTGGCCGGTGGCGGGCGGGCGGCCCACTAGGCTGCTGGCATGCAGGCCACCGCGTACACCTTCGACCCTCAGACCCGCTCCGGGAGCGTCCTCCTGGACGACGGCACGCCCGTGCCCTTCGACACGGCGGCGTTCGACGCCGGCGGGCTGCGGCTGCTGCGGCCGGGGCAGCGGGTGCGGATCGAGTTCGCCGGGGGCGGCGAGGGCGGCCCGGTGGCGGACCGGCGCGTGACCCTGGTGACGCTGCAGACGTTCTGACGGGACCGGGGGGGGGGAGGGGGGGGCCCCCCCCCCCCCCCGGGGGGGGGGGCCCGGGGGGGGGAGGGGGGACGGGGGGGGGTGCGGGGTTCGTGGGGGGGGGGGGGTAAGGAAGGGGAGAAAGAAGGGGCAAGCGACT
>NZ_JBWKFM010000017.1:0-7123 GCF_056434285.1 Streptomyces sp. NPDC044063 | reverse complement strand
ACTCCCATCCCCCCCCCCCCCCCCCCCCCCCCCCCCCCCCCCCCCCCCCCCCCCCCCCCCCCCCCCCCCCCCCCCCCGGCGCGTGACGCCCGTGACGCCGTGGAAGCGCTGCCTACTTCTTCTTGGCGGCGGTCTTCTTGGCGGTGGTCTTGCGCGCGGTGGTGGTGCGCGTCGTGGCCTTCTTGGCGGGCGCGGTCTTCTTCGCGGCGGCGGCCTTCTTCGCCGGCGTCGCCTTCTTCGCGGTGACCTTCTTGGCGGCCGTGGTCTTCTTGGCGGCGGCCGTGGTCTTCTTCGCGGCGGCCGCGGTCTTCGCCGGCGTCGCCTTCTTCGCGGTGACCTTCTTGGCGGCCGTGGTCTTCTTGGCGGCGGCCGTGGTCTTCTTCGCGGCGGTGGTCTTGGCGGCGGTCGCCTTCTTGGCGGCCGTCGTCTTCTTCACCGCGGCCTTCTTGGCGGTGGCCTTCTTGGCCGCGGCCTTGGTGGTGGCCTTGCCACCGGAAAGGCTGCCCTTGGGCGCCTTCTTGACGGCGACCTCGTCGCCCTTCGGGAGCTTCTTCGTGCCGCTCACCAGGTCCTTGAAGCCCTGACCCGCGCGGAAGCGGGGAACCGAGGTCTTCTTGACCCGCACGCGCTCACCCGTCTGCGGGTTGCGGGCGTACCGGGCGGGGCGGTCGACCTTCTCGAACGAGCCGAAACCGGTGACCGAGACCCGGTCACCGGCGACGACCGCACGGACCATCGCGTCGAGTACCGCGTCGACGGCGTCCGCGGCCTGCTGACGGCCGCCGAGCTTGTCGGCAATCGCTTCAACGAGCTGCGCCTTGTTCACGTCTTCCCCTTCGGAGACATTGGCTGGAAAGTGCTCCAGCTTTTCGCACGTTAGGCAGATATATACCGCAAATCAAACACGAAACGGTCTAATCACCCTTGTGCCGCAACGAACTCGACCCATCACGGAGTTCCGTCGGTGTCGGGCTCTTGGGGGAAACGGCCCTCGTCGAGGTCGTTCATCAGCCGGTCCAGACGCCTTGCCGCGCCTGAGAGATCGTGCTTCGCCGAGGCCGTGATGGCCAGCAGCTGCCGAGACAGCGCCATCCGTACGCCCTCCGGGACTTGCAGTGCGCGCACTTTCGTGTGCGCTTCCTTCAGTTGGTCGGCGACAAGCCGGTAAAGCTCGAGTTGGCTGTCGCGTTCCATGCACCGATTGTGCCATCTGAGGCGAGTTGTCGCTTCACGGGCCCTCAACAACGCGAGGCGCCCCCTGTCCGAAGACAGGGGGCGCATCATGCCAAACCCTGGGTGAGCAGCGAAAATCCGGGGCCCGTTCAGGGCTTCCGAAGCCGTCCGACACTGGGCCAAACGAGCCGGAATCGACCCTCAGATCCGGGCCGTGGACGGCTTGAACGCGGGCCGGCGGGCCTCGTAGGCGTCGATGTCGGACGCGTGCCGGAGGGTCAGACCGATGTCGTCCAGCCCCTCCAGGAGCCTCCATCGGGCGTTCTCGTCAAGGTCGAATCCGGCCGTCAGTCCGGGGGCCCGCACCTGACGGTCCACGAGGTCGACCGTCACCTCGACGGAGGGGTCGTTCTCGGTCAGCTCCCAGAGCGCCTCGACGGTCTCCTGCGGCAGCACCACCGTCAGCAGTCCGTTCTTGAGCGAGTTGCCCCGGAAGATGTCGGCGAACCGGGAGGAGATCACGGTCCTGAAGCCGTAGTTCTGCAGCGCCCAGACCGCGTGCTCGCGGGAGGAGCCGGTGCCGAAGTCGGGACCGGCCACGAGGACCGAGGCACCGGCCCGCTCGGGACGGTTCAGCACGAACTCCGGGTCCTTGCGCCAGGCCTCGAAGAGCCCGTCCTCGAAGCCGTCGCGGGTCACCTTCTTCAGCCAGTGCGCGGGGATGATCTGGTCGGTGTCGACGTTGCTCCGGCGCAGCGGGACCGCCCGGCCGGTGTGGGTGGTGAAGGCTTCCATGGCTCAGACCTCCAGGGGGGTGCGGACGGCGGCGGCGCCGGTCAGATCGGCCGGGGAGGCCAGCCGGCCCAGGACGGCGGTGGCGGCGGCGACCTGCGGGGAGACCAGGTGGGTACGGCCGCCCTTGCCCTGCCTGCCCTCGAAGTTGCGGTTGGAGGTCGACGCGGACCGCTCGCCGGGCGCGAGTTGGTCGGGGTTCATGCCCAGGCACATCGAGCAGCCGGCGTGCCGCCATTCGGCGCCGGCCGCGGTGAACACCTTGTCCAGCCCCTCGGCCATGGCCTCCAGCGCCACCCGTACGGAGCCGGGGACGACCAGCATGCGCACGCCGTCGGCCACCGCGCGGCCCTCGAGGATCCCGGCCGCGGCGCGCAGGTCCTCGATCCGGCCGTTGGTGCACGAGCCCACGAAGACGGTGTCCACGCGGATGTCGCGCAGCGGCTGACCTGCCGTCAACCCCATGTATTCCAGGGCCTTTTCGGCGGCGAGCCGCTCGGAGGCGTCCGCGAACGAGGCCGGGTCGGGCACCGCGGCCGACAGCGGCGCGCCCTGGCCCGGGTTGGTGCCCCAGGTGACGAACGGCGACAGCTCGGAGGCGTCGATGACGACCTCGTGGTCGAAGACGGCGTCGTCGTCGGTGCGCAGGGTGCGCCAGTACGCGACGGCCTCGTCCCAGTCGGTGCCGCGGGGGGCGTGCGGGCGGTCCTTGAGATACGCGAAGGTGGTCTCGTCGGGGGCGATCATGCCGGCCCGGGCACCCGCCTCGATGGACATGTTGCAGACGGTCATCCGGGCTTCCATCGACAGCTTCTCGATGGCGGGGCCGCGGTACTCGATGACGTAGCCCTGGCCGCCGCCGGTGCCGATCCTGGCGATGATCGCCAGGATCAGGTCCTTGGCGGTGACGCCCTCGGGCAGCTCGCCCTCGACGGTGATCGCCATCGTCCTGAACGGCGACAGCGGCAGCGTCTGGGTGGCCAGCACGTGCTCGACCTGGCTGGTGCCGATGCCGAACGCCAGCGCGCCGAACGCGCCGTGGGTCGAGGTGTGGCTGTCGCCGCAGACGACGGTCGTCCCGGGCTGGGTGAGGCCCAGCTGCGGGCCCACCACGTGGACGACACCCTGCTCGACGTCGCCCAGCGGGTGCAGCCGGACACCGAACTCGGCGCAGTTGCGGCGCAGGGTCTCCAGCTGGGTGCGGGAGACGGGGTCCGCGATCGGCTTGTCGATGTCGAGGGTGGGGGTGTTGTGGTCCTCGGTGGCGATGGTCAGGTCCAGCCGCCGGACGCCGCGGCCGGCCTTGCGCAGTCCGTCGAAGGCCTGCGGGCTGGTGACCTCGTGGAGCAGATGCAGATCGATGAAGAGGAGGTCGGGCTCGCCCTCGGCTCGCCTGACGACATGGTCGTCCCAGACCTTCTCCGCGAGTGTCCGTCCCATCGCTGTCCCTCCGACCGGCGTCGCTGCCGGCCCAATCGTTGCCAGTGGGTCCTATGTGTTCCAGGTTGGCGCGTCTCGCGGAAATGTGAACTTGCGTTTCATACTTTGAGACGCGAGTATCGTTGCATGGACAACGATGGTGGCGCCTCGAGCGGTGTGGGTGTACTCGACAAGGCGGCTCTGGTGCTGAGCGCTCTGGAGTCCGGGCCGGCGACGCTGGCCGCGCTGGTCACGGCCACGGGCCTGGCCCGGCCGACGGCGCACCGGCTCGCCGTGGCGCTGGAGCACCACCGGATGGTGGCGCGCGACATGCAGGGCCGTTTCATCCTGGGGCCCCGGCTGAGCGAGCTCGCGGCCGCGGCCGGCGAGGACCGGCTGCTGGCCACGGCGGGCCCCGTGCTCACGCACCTGCGGGACGTGACGGGCGAGAGCGCGCAGCTCTACCGGCGCCAGGGCGACATGCGGATCTGCGTCGCGGCCGCGGAGCGGCTGTCCGGCCTGCGGGACACCGTGCCGGTGGGCTCCACGCTGCCCATGAAGGCCGGCTCGGCCGCCCAGGTGCTCATGGCCTGGGAGGAGCCCGAGCGGCTGCACCGCGGCCTGCAGGGGGCGCGCTTCACGGCGACGGCCCTGTCGGGCGTACGGCGCCGGGGCTGGGCCCAGTCGATCGGCGAGCGCGAGCCGGGCGTGGCGTCGGTCTCCGCGCCGGTGCGCGGCCCCTCCAACCGTGTGGTGGCCGCCGTCTCGGTCTCCGGTCCCATCGAGCGCCTCACCCGCCACCCCGGGCGGATGCACGCCCAGGCGGTGCTGGACGCCGCCGTCCGTCTCACGGAGGCGCTGCGCCGCAACGGGTGAGGAGTCTCACACGCCGCCACCGGGTCCTTCGCGACCCCGCCGGGCCGGGTCCCCCTGAAGGGGAGCCCGGCCCGCGGCGCGTCCGGACGGCCCCGGCTCACCAGCGCTCGGCGTCCCCGGGGCCCGCGAGGCGCAGCGTCAGCCGGGTCAGCGGGCCCCGGCCGCACACGTCCAGGCTCTCGCTGAGCGTCCGGGCCAGCCACAGGCCGTCCTCGGGCCCCGCGGCCTCGCCCGGGGGCCGGAAGCCCGCGAACGCCGGGACGGCGCCCGCCGCGCCCGGCGGCCGGGTGCGCAGCAGCTCGTACGCCACCGCGCCCGGCTCCGGCCAGGCCCGCACCGCCAGCCGGGCCCCCTCCCCCGCCAGCAGGTAGCCCGCCGCCTCGCAGACGGCCAGCACGGCCAGGGACAGCCGTTCGCCGGTCAGCCCGGCGGCCGCGGCGCTCTCGCGGGCGAACGCCCGTACGGCCGCGAGCCGGTCCGTGGGGCCCGTCCGTGCCGCCCCCGGGGGCGCGGGCGTGCGCGGCGGCGCCACCGTGACCGCGTACTCCCGGGGGTCGGCGTAGCCCGCGCAGGGGACCAGCCGCTGCCCGTCCAGCCGGGCGGGGTGGGTGGCGCAGGCGGCCTCCGCCACGTCGCCGGGCACGGTCCGGGTGTCGTAGGGGCAGATCATCCACACCGGCAGCCCGGCCAGCAGCACGTTCAGCCCGGACTCCATCCGCTTCCACTCGGCGATCTGGCGGTCGGACTTCCCGCCCCACACCGGCTCGGCGATCATCCGGGTCCGCACGCCGGGCCGGGCCCGGCGGTCGTGGTAGCGCAGGAAGGCGGAGACGCGCTCCACGGGGCGGCGGCCGAAGTAGGCGGTCTCGGCGGTGTCCAGCCGGTGCGCCCGCTCCCCCAGGGCCCGCCGGAGCAGCTCCAGGTTGGCGGAGGTGGTCGCGGCCAGGACGGGCTCCCCGGCCGCCAGCCCGTCGCGTACGAACGGCACCGCCATCGCCAGGAACTCCGCGTCGGACCCGTACAGGCAGGCGTGGTGGACGAAGGCGCCGCCCGTCCCGTCCTCAGCAGGCATGCACGGCCCCCAGCCGGAGCCCGGGGGTCCGGTCCCAGCCGACGACCGTGATGACCTGGAGCAGGTGCCCCGGCAGGCCGCTCAGCTCGACGGTGCGGTGGCGGGCGGCACGGGCCCGGGCGAACGTCATCAGCAGCCGCAGCCCGCCCAGGTCGAGGAACTCCACCCCGGACATCTCCAGCCGTACGTCCCCGCGCACGGCGGCCACGGACGCCAGGGCGTCCCGCAGGCAGCGGTGGGAGCCGGCGTCCACCACGCCCTCGATGCGCAGCCCGGACGGGCGGTAGGTCCGGGAGACGACCAGCTCCGCCGTCCGCACCAGGGGGTCGGCCTCCACACCGCACGCGTGCGCCGATTCGAAGGCGTCCAGGGCGTCCGGGTCGCAGCGGCGGATGTCGTACTGGCAGACGGCCAGCGCCTCGCCCGAGCTGAACTCCTCGGCCAGCAGCGCCTCGTAGCGCAGCAGCCGGGGCACGTCGAGGAAGGCGTGGCCGTTCTGGAGGGCGGCGCACAGTTCGCCGGCGACCCGCAGCGCGCGGTAGCCCTCCTCGCGCGAGCGGCGGGCGGCGCTGCGCAGCCGGCGCATCAGGGCGGTGGGCTCCAACTGTCCTCGGCCCGAGCGGAATTCGGCCAGGCGTACGACCTCGACCCGGTCGGCCAGGGCGGCGGGCGAGCCGTCGAGCCGGCACTCGTCCAGCAGGGCGGCGGGGCCGGGCGGGTCGTCGTCACCGCTGAGATAGAGGATCTTGTCCTCGGCGTCCAGTCCCCCGCGGACGAAGTCCCGCAGGATCGAGGCCCGCTCCTCGTCCGAGGCGAAGAGGAGACACGCGTGGTCGCCGGGCTGCAGATCGCCGACGTGGACCCGGCGGCGCACGCCATGGGGTTGGACCATGCCGGGATTATCCCGCCGCCCGCGAGGCGGGGGAAGGTCGCACGGGCCGCAAACGAAAGAATGCCCTCCGCCGAAGCGAAAGGCATTCTTTCTTTCTTGTACCCCCGACCGGATTCGAACCGGCGCTACCGCCTTGAGAGGGCGGCGTGCTAGGCCGCTACACAACGGGGGCCTGCTTTTGTTTTGTGCTTTGCAGACTCGAAAAGCAATCTGCGCTGGGGTACCAGGACTCGAACCTAGACTAAGGGAACCAGAAACCCTCGTGCTGCCAATTACACCATACCCCATGGTGGTTTTACCCAGTACCCCCGACCGGATTCGAACCGGCGCTACCGCCTTGAGAGGGCGGCGTGCTAGGCCGCTACACAACGGGGGCCCTAGCGATCCCGTCCGGGTGTTATCCCTTCAGGAACCAGTACCCCCGACCGGATTCGAACCGGCGCTACCGCCTTGAGAGGGCGGCGTGCTAGGCCGCTACACAACGGGGGCTTGCACTTCGCTTTTGCGCTTTCGCGCGGTGTCTACTTTATCAGTAGTTTTGCCAGAGAATTTCCAGCGGATTTTCTCTGAGCTGGGGTACCAGGACTCGAACCTAGACTAAGGGAACCAGAAACCCTCGTGCTGCCAATTACACCATACCCCACCGTAACTCCACCCCCCGTAAGGGGTCTTGTCCGGCTCGCGCCCTCCGCTCCGGCCTCTCGGCCCTCTCGGGCGGCGCAGGAAGAACATTACCCGAAGGTGGACCGGGGTCCAAAATCGATAAGCCGCCTGGTGGCCGGGCGGTCCCACGCACCGCGTACGTGAGGGGCCCGGCGGCCTTCACCGAAGGCCGCCGTCACCCGGGTCGCCAGCACCAGCAGGGGCAGGGCCACCGCCGTGACGCCGCACAGCGCCAG
>NZ_JBWKFM010000016.1:0-165337 GCF_056434285.1 Streptomyces sp. NPDC044063 | reverse complement strand
ACACCGACATGATGCTGGCCGCCGCCGGCGCCCTCGCCGACGTCGTCGCCGGCGACGAGCTCAACGCGAACTACATCATCCCCAGCGTCTTCAACCCGAAGGCCACGGCGGCCGTCGCCGCCGCGGTGAAGCAGGCGGCGCTGGCACTCCGTCAGGGCGACTGAGCGGTCAGCGGTACTGGACCTTGGCGAAGGCCGGCGGCGGACGTCCGCCGGCCTTCGCCCTTGCGGCTGGGGTTGGCCCGCTGGTCATTGGCCTGGGTGATGATCGCCTTGATCCCTCAGGGCGTCGTACAGGTGACTCGTGCCCCGGCCGCAGGGCCGGGGCACGAAGCGCATGGCCGTGTGGCGAGGTCAGCGGCGCCATTCCGTCAGGCCGGATTTACTCCAGTCCTCACCGGGGCGTTTGAATCCCGCCCGGATCCAGGTGCCGTCCGGCCAGTAATACATGTTGCCGAAGTTCGATCCCTGATAGTCGGACGCTGTGAAGTAGCCCAGCACGTGCTCCATGGGCTCTCCCTTGTTGGGTGAGCGGTCTATCCACCCCTCGTACGTTCCGCACATCGACGCTACATTCAGCCGCGCCCAGGCGTACCATTTCCCGTTTTTCTTTCCCGATCTGAGCTCGACCTGCCCGCATCCTCTGTCCGTGGCATACGCGTCGGTTTGGGTCTTCTCCCATGAGACGGGGCCGGGATCCGTGTTGTCGCAGCTGTAACCGCCAGCACACGGCAAGGGCGCCGCGGCGGCGTTCGCCGCCAGGGGGGACATCACCAGGGCAACCGCGGCAGCCGTCACCATGACTTTTTTCAGCATGTGCGCCTCCCCATTCCTTGGACTTCTGTGCCGGAATGCGCTCTGAGGGGTCCCATTGTCGCGCTGCGGAATCCCTTGTCACGGCCCTTACTGGCCAATACGGACCGCTGAAATCGGAGGGATAGCGTCCGCAAGCCGTCGCGGCGCGCCGAGTCGCACCCACCGTCGCGCCCGCCGGGCCCCACGCCCGGCTTTCTGGTGTGGCGGCTCGCCAACACGTGGCGTGTCGCGGTTGATCGTGCGGTGGCTGGCGCGTGCCTTGGAGTCGGCCGGTCTGGTCGAGCACGCCCGCGATCCTCTCCCTGCTCGACGTACCTCTCGCTCCATCCCTACCGAGTCGTCAGATCGCTGACGTGTCCCGGGGCACTGGCCGCGTCCTCCGGTAGACGCTGCGCTGCAGGTGATCCTTGGACGGGCCTGTCGTGCGCCAATGCACCCACCACTCATCATGCGAGACGGCGGTGAACATCCCCTCGTAGCGGTCTGCCGCACACGGATGGGAGACGGTCCAGCTTCCGGTGCGCAGGTCCAGGTCGTGGAAGAACCGGCCGTCGGCGAAGGTGACCTCGCAGGTGCCGTCCGGTGCGGGCAGCAGCGCGAGCGTACGGCCCGCCCTGCTCGTCGTGCCGTCCCAGCACAGCTCGCCGTCCTCCGTGTGCAGCAGCCGGCCGTCCCCCGATGCCCGGAACGCCGCGGTGCCGTGGAAGGTGCCGCTGGTTCCCGAGGCGAGGTCGAACAGGGTGCGCTCGACGCTCCATTCCCCTGTCAGGTAGGCCGCCACATCGGGCACGGGGTACGAGGCCGGGGGCGGGGTCGGGACAGAAGAGTGCACTTCCTCATTATCCCCGCCCGCTCCTCGCTCCTGTTTACGCCCCCGTTCCGTCCCCCTTTGGGGTTGCGCCGGGCCGGGGGCGCCCGGCCCGGCCTCGGCTGCGATACGACACCAAGGGTGACCACGCGAGCCGACAAAGCCGAGACGGCCGAGAAGATCGCCGCCCTCCGCCCCCTCTATGAGAAGGACCTGGCCTCCGGCGTGGAGCGGTTCTTCGCGCCCCGCCGGACGACCTGCCCCTGGTGTGCCTCGGATCGCTTGCGCGAGCGGATGCGCACCACCGACCTCCTTCAGCACAAGCCCGGCACCTTCGTCATCGACGGGTGCCGGGCCTGCGGCCATCACTTCCAGAACCCACGGCTCAATGACGAGGGCCTGGAGTTCTATTACCGTGACTGCTACGACGGCCTCGGCGCGGAAGCCGCGCGGAGTGTCCTCGGCGCGTCCCGCAGCCTGAAGCGCCACCGGGCCGTCGCCCTCTCGCTGCAGCCCTTCACTTCCCCCGCGCGCTGGCTGGACGTCGGCACGGGGCACGGGCACTTCCCGCAGATGGCCGCGGCCGTCTTCCCACACACCGCGTTCGAAGGCCTGGACCAGGGCGAAGGGGTGGAGACCGCCGCACGCGAAGGCCGGATCGGACGGGCCCTGCGCGGCTCGTTCACCGAGCTCGCCCCATCCCTGGCAGGGACGTACGACGTGGTGACCATGCACCACTACCTGGAGCACACCCCGGATCCGCGCGCCCAGCTGCGCGCGGCTCATACGGCGTTGCGCTCCGACGGGCTGCTCCACATCGAGGTGCCCGACCCCGAATCGGCGTACGCGAGGCTGCTGGGCCGCTGGTGGCTGCCGTGGTTCCAGCCCCAGCACCTGCACATGATGCCCGCGCGCAACCTGCGGCAGGCGCTGGAGGAGTGCGGCTTCACCGTCGTGGCGACCGAACGCCCGGCGGCACACCGGCCGGTGGACCTCTCGGCTGCTCTCCTGTACCTGCTCTCCCACCTGATGCCCCGGGGCGACGCCCCCTGGCATCCGCGGTCTCCCTCCCCCGCCGCCCGGTTCGTCCGGGAGGTGATGTGGAAGGCCGCCCTGCCTGCGGTGGTCGCGGCGTACGGTCTCGATCTGCTCCTGAGCCCGCTCGTCCGGCGCATCGGCTTCTCCAACGCCTACCGGCTGCTCGCACGCCGGAACTGAACTCCCCCTCAGGTCAGCGCGATTCCGCGAGTGCTTCGAGGTGCCCCGCGGCCGCGCCGGCGCCTCCGGCCGCGCGCAGGGAGTCCCGCAGCCGTCGGGCGGCGGCGCGGTACGGCGGCTCGTCGAGGACGGCGTCGAGGGCCTCGCCCAGCCGGGTGCGGTCGGCGCGGCCGAAGCGCACGCGCACCGCCGCGCCTGCCGTCGTCACCTGACCCGCGACGAAGGGCTGGTCGTCGCGGATGGGGGCGACCACGAGCGGGACTCCGTGCCACAGCGATTCGGCGACGGTGTTGTGGCCCGCGTGGCAGATCACCGCCGAGGCGTCGGGAAGGAGGGCGAGTTGAGGGATGCGCGGCAGGGCGAGGAGGGTGTCGTCGGAGGCTCCGGTCAGGAATCCACCGGGGTCGGCGACCACGCCCTGCAGGCGGTGCGCCCGTTCCCGTACGGCCACGGCGCACTCGGCGAGGAAGCGGGCACCGACGTCCGTGTTGACGGTGCCGAGCGAGATCAGGACCGTGTCCCGGGCGCGGTCGCGCCATTCCCGGGGGAAGCCCGGGGCTGAGGGCGGCCGGGCTGGAACGGCGGGTCCCACCCACCGCACCTGAGGAAGCGGAGTGTGCCCGGCCGCCGCCAGCTCCGCGACGGTGTAGGCGAGGACGAGGTGGGGAGAGAAGCGGAGGTCGTGGGTCGCCCCGGGATCGCCGAACCGCTCGCGCAGCCGCCCCAGCAGGCCGCGGATCCATTCGTCGGCCTTGGGCAGCGCGGCGACGGCCCGGCCGACCTCCGCCGGCGTGGTGGCCGACGTCGCCCAGCGCACACCGAGCCGCTCGGCGGCGAGAGCTCCGGCGAGCGCCTGCTGGTCGGCGACGACCACGTCCGGCCGGAAGGCACGGACCGCTTCCCGCGTGTCCGGGGCCATCGCCTCGGCCAGCGGCACGAGGACGTCCTGCCACAGGAAGCGCAGGGCAGCGGCCCCGCGCAGCTCGGGCGGTCTCCGCAGCCCTTCCGGGAGCGCGCAGGGGTACACGTCGGCGCCGGGCCCGACCGCCTCCCGTACGAGGCCGGGGACCCCGGCCCAGGCCACGCGGTGGCCGCGCGCGGTCAGCTCGGCGGCGACCGCGGCTGCCGGGTTGATGTGGCCGGTCAGCGGGGGGACGACGAAGAGGAACCGGCTCATGGGGTACGGGTACCGGTGTTCTTCCGGGCCTTCGCCGGCCGGCCGAGGTCCTCGCGCAGCCAGTTGAGCAGCAGGGCACCGACCGTTCGGGGCGCGTCGACGAGCAGAGTGTGTCCCTGGCCGGGGACGACGACGGTGCGGCAGTACGGCAGCAGGTCCTCCAGCGCCGGGGACGATGCGGCGAGGGAGGAGTCCGCACCGTAGAGGGCGAGGACCGGTACGGCGAGGGAGCGCAGGCCGTCCTCCTCGGGGACGCGGCCGGCCGCGATGTCCTCGATGAGAGTGGTCTCGTCCAGCAGGAGGCGGGTGCGCCGGGCCATCCGGGCCGCGAACCACCCGTGCTCCTCGCGGATCCGGTCGGTCTCCCGCGTGTCGCGGAACGTCTCCGCGCAGCGGGTGAGGAACCCGCTCATGCGCCGCGGCCAGTCCCCGATGGGCGGTGCGGACTCGATCAGGAGGATCCTGGAGAGGTGGTGCGGATGGCGTACGGCGAAGTCGAGGGCGACGGCTCCGCCGAAGCTGTTCCCCACGAGGACAGCGGGGCGGTGGATGCCGAGCGCGTCGAGGAGGCCGCGGAGATCGGCCGTGAAGTCCTCCAGCCGGTAGCCACTGGCAGGCCTGTCGCTGCGGCCGTGACCGCGCTGGTCGTACATCACGACGCTGTGCCCGGCGTCCGCGATCCCGGCGGCGATGGTGAAGTAGTAGCCGGCCAGGTTGTCGGGGCCCAGGCCGTGGACGAGCACCACGGCGGGCCGGCCGGGGTCGCCCAGCCGCTCGACGTTCAGCCGGATCCGCCCCACCCGGAGCGACGTCACCGCAGGGACTCCACGACATGGCGCACCAGATGCCCGACCGTCAGGCCGATGATCTCGGAGAGGTCGAGGGAGGCGAAGTAGCCCGGGAAGTCCACGCGTTCCCCGTAGGCGGCGCGCAGTTCCGCGGTGAGGGTGACCAGGTCGATGGATTCCAGGTCCAGATCCTCCACGAACCGGGTGTCCATGGTGACGGTGCCGGGGTCCGGCGCGCAGTCGCCGAGCACGGTGTCGAGGGCTTTGGTGATCAGGGCCAGTACGGTGGCCTCTTCAGCGGTCTCCACACGATCGGTCATCGCTGCCGCCCTTTCCCGGATTCCCGGTCATGGCTGATGTGGCTGGTGTCTTCGCCGGTCCAGGCCACGATGTAGTTCCTGGGCGGCAGGCCCGGCGGATTGCCGATCCGCGTAAGACGTACGGGATGGGAACGGCCCGACGGCGTACGGACATCGACGGTGTCCACGTCCGGCTCCATCTCACCGGGGCCACGGACCGCCGTCACCACGAAGCCCTGGGGGTTGCCGCGCAGCCCCGTTCCCTCGGCCTTGGCCGCCGCCTCCTTGGCCGCCCACAGGCGGGTCAGTGCCTCGGGCCCCGCGCCGAGCCGCTTGAACAGCGCGTGCTCGCCGGGGCCCAGCGCCATCGCGGCGGTCGTGTCCGGCCGGTCGGTGATCTCCTCGACGTCGATGCCGGCGGGCGTGCCTCCGGGCCTGACGAGTGCGACGGCCGCCTCCCGGCAGTGGGCGAGGGACAGTTCCAGTGGAGGCAGTCGGCGCCCGTGCACGCCTTCCGGGCGGGGGCGCCCGCCGGGCTCGTTGAACACCCGGACCTCGCCGGGGAAGACGGGCCCCGCTCCCCCGTCCCAGAGGTGGCGGCGCACCGCGTCCTTGGCGGCGATCCGGCCGAGGAGCCAGGCCCGCCTGCCGCGCGGTGGACGTCGCGCGTACTCGGCCCGCTCGTCCCCGGCGAGTTGGCCATGCATCATCAGGTTCCACGAGGCCGGGTCGGGCCAGTGGTCGAAGAGGAGCTGCCAGCCGCCCTGACGGTGGGCGGAGAGGGTGCACCGCTCCGGGTGGCGATCAGCCGCGACCGACCCGGGTGCCGAGTCGAACCGGCGGTCCCGCCAGCCGCGGATCTCGGCCCATACGCGGCCGCCGTGCGTGAGCTGGACGTCGGCTTCCAGGGCCGTCGCGTCGAGACCGGTGATCCGGACGTGGCACTCGACGCGGGAACCGGGGGCAGGGGACGGCCCGTAGAAGTCCGCTCGGCGGATGCTCACGGGGAGCACCACGGTGCGTTCGGTACGGGTCGCCATCAGCCAGTAGCCGAGGAGTTGTCCGGCGTTGTCGAGGAGGGCGCCGGGTGCGGCGGGGGTCGTGAGGGCTCCCCGTACGTGCCGCTCGCCGAGCGCGGTGACGGCGGTGACCCCTTGGAAGCGTGGGCCGTGGAACATCCACCGCTGCTCGTACATCTCCCGCGCGGAGACCTCGGGCGGGCTCTCGGGCCGCTCGCAGGGCCAGGGAGCCGGTGGGGCAGGGTAGCTACCGGCGACGCGTACGTCGGCGCGCGCGTACCGGCCGAACTCGACCCGGCGTCGGCCGTCCTGCCCGGCGGTCACCGTGAGCCGCACAGTGATGGGCGGTGCGGCGACGACCCACTCCAGGAAGCGGACGTCTCTTACGGTGACGGGTGTTCCGGCGGCACCGGCGGCGGCGTCCATCATGAGCTGGACGATCGTGGTGGCGGGGACGACCGGGCGGCGGTCGGCGAGATCGGGCCAGCCGGGGCGCTGCCGGTAGAAGCAGTGGTCGAGGAGGTACGGCATGTGGGTTACGTCGACCTCAACGGTCCGGGCGGAGGTGCCCTCCGCAGCCGCGAAGAGGGTGGCCGCCGTGGTGGCCGTCTCGGTGAGCAGGGCGTCCAGTTCGGCGGCGGCCGGGAAGCGCCGGGCGAGGGCATGAAGCGGAGCGGTGGCGGCTCGCTCCTGCCCGCCCGGCCCCTGCCTGCGCAGCACCGCCCGCAGCTGTTCGCGGGCCGCCGGTTCCAGCGAGACGGGCCCCGCGCCGAGGTCGATGCGCATCGCTGTCCGGGACGCCTCGAGTGCCGTGAAGTCCGGCTCCGCACCGAACGCCCAGAGGCCCGCGGCGGCCCGGCCGAGCTGGGACAGGCCGTCGCGGCGCGGCGAGGCGGCGCTGACGGCCAGGTGCTCACGGTCCCCCAGGGTGTCGCCGACCAGCGCGGGCAGCTGGCCGTTGCCGAGCTGGACGAAGGCCCGGAAGCCCGCGGCGTACAGCGACTCGGTCAGCTGCCGGAAGCGGACCGGTTCGAGGAGGTGCCGGAAGAAGAGCTCCCGGATGCCGGCCTCGTCGTCCGGGAAGGGAGCCGCCACCGTGCCCGACCACACCGGTGTCCGCGCCGGATGCACGGTGGCGCTGCGCGCAAGTGCACGCAGAGGGGCGAGGTGAGGGGCCAGCATGGGGGTGTGGAAGCCCGATTCGAAGGGCAGGACGCGGCCGAGGACGCCTTCGCCGCGCATCCGGGCCGCGAGGGCTTCGATCTGCTGCCGCGGGCCGCAGACGACGCACTGGCGCGGGGCGTCGTCGTGGGAGAGGGCGACGCCGGGGTAGTTGGGCAGCACCGCGCCGGCCTGTGCGGCGGAGGTGCCCAGGACCAGGAAGGCGAGCGGGGGCAGCCGCATCCGCCGTACGAGGGCCTCGACCAGGGATTCTCCCGGGTCTCTCGGATCGCCCGCCCCGAACATCCCGGCCACGGTCATGGCGGTCCATTCGCCCGCGCTGTGGCCCGCGAGGGCGTCGGGGCGGACGGCGACGCGGTCCAGTGCGGCCGCGAGCAGTCTGCCCGCTCCGATCAGGGCGAGGGTGTGACCGGCGAGGTCCGCAGGCTGTTCCGGCCGCACCGGGGGCGGCTCCAGTCCGAAGTGGGCGGCGACCTCGTCCACCCGGGCAGCGGATCCGGCCTCCACGCCGGGGAAGAGGAACGCGGTGCGTCCGCCTCCGGCTCCGAGGAGCGGGGCCGGCGCGAACCATACGTCGCCGCGCCCGCGCCACGGCCGCCCCTGGGCCACGGCCTTGCGGGCCAGGGCGAGCTTCCTGGCGTCCGGGCCGGCGATCGCCAGCCGGACCGGGCCCCGGCCCCGGGCGCCCGTACCGCGTACGGCCGCGTCCTCGGCGTCGAGCAGTTCGGCGAGGCTCTCGGGGCCGGCCGCCGCGAGGCGCAGCAGCGGCTCCCGTTCGGTGACCTCGGCGTTGGCTTTGGTGTTGGCTTTGGCATTGATCTTGGCGTCGGCCCGCCGTGTACGGGTGGGTGCGGGCGGCTCCTCCAGGACCGCGTGGGCGTTGATCCCGCCGAAGCCGAACGCGTTCACCGCGGCGCGCCGTAGGCCGGCTTCCCAGGGACGGGCGGTGTGCACCGGGCGGAAGCGGGTCGCCAGCAGCGCCGGGTGCGGTGTGTCGCAGTGCAGGGTGGGCGGCAGGACGCGGTGGTGGATCGCCAGAGCCGCCTTGATCATGCCTGCCGCGCCCGCCGCGGGCATGGCGTGGCCGATCATCGACTTCACCGAGCCGATGACGGCGTCCGGCTCGGTGCCCCGGCCGAACACCTCGGCCAGAACGGCCATCTCGGCCCTGTCGCCGCGGGGCGTGCCCGTGCCGTGGGCTTCGAGGAGTCCGAGCGCGTCGGGGGCGGTGGGGTCCAGGCCGGCGGCCGCCCAGGCGAGCCGTACCGCGTCCGCCTGGCCCGCGGGGTCGGGGGTGACCAGGGAGGCGGCGCGGCCGTCGGCCGCGACACCCACAGCACGGACGAGCGCGTAGATGCGGTCCCCGGCCCGTCGTGCGTCGGCGAGCCGCTTGAGCACCAGGATGCCGGTGCCCTCCCCGAGGAGCACGCCGTCCGCGTCCCGGTGGAAGGGCCGGATGCGCTGGGACGGCGACAGGGCACGCAGGTCGGCGAAGACGCTCCACAGCGTGATGTCGTGGCAGTGGTGCACGCCGCCCGCCAGCATCACGTCGCACCGGCCGCGCTCCAGCTCCGTCACGGCGTGGTCGACGGCGACCAGGGAGGAGGCGCAGGCCGCGTCGACGGTGTAGGCGGGGCCGCGCAAATCGAGGCGGTTGGCGACGCGGGAGGCGGCGAAGTTGGGGATGAGGCCGATGGCCGAGTCGGGGGTGTGCGGGCCGAGCGCGTCGAGGAACGCCGTGCGCAGCCGGTCGAGCTGTTCCCCGTCCAGCTCCGGCAGTACTTCCCGCACCGTACGGATGAGTTGGGACGAGGTGCGCACCCGCTGGTCCAGGCGGGCGAGTCCGGCGGTGAGGTAACCGCCGCGGCCGAGGACGACGCCGATACGGGAGCGGTCCCGGGGCAGGGAGCCGCCCGCGTCGGCGACGGCCGCGGCGGCGGTGCGCAGCGCGATCAGCTGGTCGGGTTCGGTGGTGCGGGCCGCCGCCGGCATGATCCCGAAGGCGGCGGGGTCGAAGTCGGCGAGGCCGTCGACGAAGCCGCCGCGGCGGCAGTGGACGGCGTCGGGCCGGTGGCACTCGGAATCCAGGCGTCCGGGCGGGATCTCGGTGATGGCGTCGACCCCGCCGGTGATGTTGTGCCAGTACGTGTCCAGGTCGGCGGCGCCGGGCAGGGTGACGCCCATACCGATGATGGCGATGGGCTCGCGCCCGGCCGTCATGGCAGCCGTCCCGCGGTGAGCACGACTTCGTCGGTCTGCGGATCACCGTGGGCGAGTTCGCGGAACAGCGCCCGTACGCCTTCCTCCGGGTCGATCAGGGTGAGGCCCCGCCGGGCGAGTTCGCGGGCGAGGTCCGGGCCGACCATGCCGGGGTGGTGCGGGTCGGGCGCCCATGGGCCCCAGTGGACGGTCAGGGCGCGGCTTCCGGTGGCCCGGCGCCAGTGGCTGCCGAGGGCGGCGAGGGCGTCGTTGGCGGCGCTGTAGTCGCTCTGGCCGCGGTTGCCGAGGACGGCGGCGACGGAGCCGAAGAGGACGGTCAACGGGGGCGGTGCGGGCAGGGCGCGCAACGCGGCGAGGAGGGCGCGGGCACCGTCCACCTTGGTGCCGTGGACGCGGTCGAAGGAGCCGGGCTCCTTGTCGGCGAGCAGCCGGTCCTCGACGACGCCCGCCGCGTGCACGACGACGTCGATGCGCCCTGCGTCGGTGTGGATGTCCTCGACGGCCCGGCGCACGGCATCGGCGTCGCGCAGGTCGAGGCGGTGGTAGCGGGCCCGGCCGCCGCCGGCCTCGATCGAGGCGAGGGTGGCGGCGACTTCGCGCCGGGCGAGGATGTGGCGGGCCTCGCGTTCGATCGCGCCGGGCGCGATCCGGCCGCGCGCGGCGAGCGCGGCGCACAGGGCCGCCTTGTCCGCGGCGTCGGCCAGGCCGGGCGGCTCGGGGGCGCCGGGTGGCTCTGTACGGCCGAGGAGTTCGACGCGGCAGCCCGCGCCGGCGAGGGCGACGGCGACGCGGGCCGTGATGCCGCGGGCGCCTCCGGCGAGGACGGCGACGGTTCCGGGGCCGAACCTGGCGGCGAGCGCGTCGGCATCGGCGTACGACCCGAGCGGCGCCCGGTACGGCTCGCCGGCCCATCGGCTCCCGTCGGCGGCGTGCCGGACCACCGGGGACCGGTCCGGGGCGAGGAGCTCGCCCACGATGGCGTCGGCGAGGTCGGCGGCAGGAAGGTCGGACGCAATGGAAACCAGGCGGGCGAGGGTGTCGGGATATTCGCGGGCGACGGTCCGGAAGAACCCGCCCAGGCCGGCCGTACCGAGGTGCTCCCCGGACGGCCGGGCACACAGCAGCCACGTCGGGGCGCGCCGCAGCACGGCCTGGAACCAGGGGAATCCGGCGGGAAGCACCGGTTCCGGGTCCGGCGTGAGCGCGGCGAGGTGCACGGCACCGTCGAGCGGACCGGAGGGAACGTCGGCGCTGCGGTCGGACCGGACGGTGACGGCTCCGAGCGCGGCGAGACGGTCGTGGACGGCCTGGACGAGAGGGGTGTCCGCTCCGAGGACGAGGAAGCGCCGGTCGTGCAGGGCTGTGTGATCCGGCACTGGTGCGGGGGCGAGTGGGACTTCCCGCAGCAGGTAGCGCTCGGGCGCGGCGACGTGCAGTGGAGGGTTCGTCGACGGGACGTCGCCCGGCAAACCCGGTTCGGTGGTGGGGGCCGTCAGTCGCTCCGCGAGTGCCGCGGCCGTACGGGCCTGGAGGAGCTCCTCCAGCCTGGTGTCCGCCCACGCTCGGGGACCTTGCCCCGTGGCACCGGTCAGCCGCCGCCCGAGCTCCCCGACGATCTCGGTCCGTTTGATCGAGTCGATGCTCAGGTCGGCCTCCAGGTCGAGGTCGGGCTCGACGAGTTCCACGGGATAACCGGTGCGTTCGCTGATGACCGCCCGCACCGTGCCCAGCACGTCCGGCACGGCGGTGTCCGGTACAGCGGCATCATCCGGCTGGGCGATGTCGCCGACCCGAGGCATGGGGAAAGGGAGAGCGCCCGGCACTGGCGCCTCCGTCGGCATCGCAGGAGCGTTCCCGGCGCCGAAGTACGCCAGCAGGACGTCCCGCTGTGCCGCCACCATCTCGCGGCTGCCGCGGAGGAATTCGGTCAGCACGTCGGGGCCGTCGGCGCGCGCACCGGGGGTGGCGAGGGGCCCGATCCTGCGGGCCGGTCGCAGCCCGCCGGGCACCGGCTCCCCGTCGGCCGTACGGACGAGCCGGCCGTCGACCGTCCAGCCCGGCACGGCCGGGACCGCCTCCGCGTCGGCGACGACCGCGTCGCGCCCGGCGAACAGCCGCTCCGCCTCCACCGGCACGCCGGCCACGGCGAGCCGGGCCAGTGATGTCAGGTGTCCGGCCAGCCCGGAGTCCGGGGACGGCTCGAAGGGGACCGCGACGTACGGCCGTTCGCCGAGGATGCCGTGGACCAGCCCGGTGAGCACCGTGCCGGGCCCGGCCTCCACGAAGACGCGCGCCCCGGCCTCGTACATCGCCTCGATCTGCTCGCGGAATCGCACGGGCGCGGCGATCTGGTCGGCGAGCAGCTTCCGTACGTCCGCGGGGTCGTCCCCGTAGCGTTCCGCCGTCGCGTTGGACCAGACGGGTACGTCGGGCGTACGGACCGGGCGGCCGGCCAGCGCCTCGGCGAACCGTTCGCCGGCCCTCGCGAGGAGCGGGCTGTGGAACGCGTAGGTGCCGGGGAGGCGGCGCGCGTCGATGCCGGTGTCCGCCGCGGCGGCCAGGGCCCGTTCGACGTCCGCCTCGGGCCCGGAGACGACGCTCTGCGCGGGGGCGTTGTGGCAGGCGACGACCACCCGGCCGGTCAGCCCGGCCGCGGCGAGCAGCGCCTCGGTCTTGTCGGGTGCCGCGGCGACGGCGGCCATGGCGCCCGGTTCCCCCTCCGTCGCCTCGGCGACGGCGTCGGCACGCGCGGCGCTGAGCTCGGCCACGGTCTCCGGGGGGAGGGCGCCCGCCGCGCCGAGGGCGACCAGTTCGCCGTACGAGTGGCCGGCCGTCATGTCGGCGCGTACGCCGAGCGTCCGGAGCACGTCGTAGGCGGCCGAGCACGCTGCCCCGAGGGCGGGCTGGGCGTTCCGGGTGTCGGCGAGCCGGGTCCGCTGTGCCTGGCGGGTCGCGGTGTCGAAGGCGGCGGGTGGGAAGAGCGCGTCGGCCGGAGCGGGCTGGAGGTGGCGCAGATGCCGTTGCGTGCCGGGGAACGCGGTGAAGAGTTCGGCGAACATGCCGGGTCGCTGGCTGCCCTGGCCGGGGAAGAGGACGGCGACCTTGCCGATCGGGGAGGCGGTGGGACCTGCCGTGCCCTCTTCCGCGCGCTGGCTGCCCGGCGGTGCGCTCGTCTGCCCGGCTCGTTCGCCTTCCGCGAGGAGGACTCCTGGCCTCCGCTCCCTCGCCACCACTGCCCGCAGCAGCTCCGGCAGCGTGTCGAGCGAGGTGGCCACCACGGCCGCTCCGACCCGGTCCGCGCCGGTGCGCCGTGCGGCGGTCAGGGCGAGGTCGCGCAGCCGCCACGGGCGCCCGGCCCGGTCGTTGATCGCGGTGAGCCGCAGGAGTTCGCGGGCGTCGTCCGTGGTACGCAGGACGACGAGTTCGGCGGGCCAGGCGTCGTGGCCGTACCGCGGCGGCGTGGCCCCGGTGTGGGATCGCAGCACCGCGTGGAAGTTCGTGCCGCCGAAGCCGAACGCGCTCACGCCCGCGACTCGCCGTCCGGCGGGCCACGGCAGCGCCTTGTCATGGAAGACGAACGGGCTCGTGTCCGGCTGCCAGACGTGGGTGGGGCGGTTCAGGTGGAGGGTCGGCGGCCGTACGCCCGTGTGGAGGGAGAGGGTCGCTTTGATGAGGCCGGCCAGGCCGGCGGCGCACTTGGTGTGCCCGATCTGGGATTTGACCGAGCCCAGGACGCATCCGCCGGGAGCCGCGCCCGCCTGCGTGAACGTGTCGGTGAGTGCGGTGAGTTCGGTACGGTCTCCGACGACCGTGCCCGTGCCGTGGGCTTCGACGAGCCCGACGTCGGCGGGTGGGATCCGGGCCTGGGCGTAGGCCCGTTCCAGTGCGGTCCGCTGTCCTTCGCGGCGGGGTGCGGTCAGACCGAGTGAGCGTCCGTCGGCGGAGCTGCCGACGGCCTCGATGACGGCGTAGACGCGGTCGCCGTCGCGCTCGGCGTCGGCGAGGCGTTTGAGGACCACGCAGGCGATGCCTTCGCCGAGCGTGGTGCCGTCGGCGTCGGTGTCGAAGGGGCGGCAGCGGCCGGTCGGTGAGAGGGCGTGCACCGAGGAGAAGAGCAGGTAGTCCTTGATGCCGTTGTGCAGGTCGGCGCCGCCGCACAGGGCGAGGTCGGCCGTTCCGGTGCGGAGTTCCTTGCAGGCGGCGTCGACGGCGGCCAGGGAGGAGGCGCAGGCGGCGTCCACCGTGTAGTTCGTACCGCCGAGACCGAAGCGGTTGGCGATGCGTCCCGCGATGACGTTCGCGAGCATGCCCGGGAAGGAGTCCTCGGTCAGTGGGGGAAGCTGCTCGGCCAGTTCCTCCGGGAGACGGCCGAGGTAGGAGGGGAGGACGGCGCGTACGGTCGTGGCGTCCGTGGTGTCGCTGCCGGTCTCGGCCCCGAAGATCACGCAGGTGCGGTCGCGCGGGAAGTCGCGGTGGTCGTATCCGGCGTCTGCCAGCGCTCGTCCCGCGGCTTCCAGCGCCAGGAGCTGGGCGGGGTCGATCGCGGCCAGGGAGGCCGGGGGGATGCCGTAGCGGAGGGGGTCGAAGGGGATCCGGGGCAGGAAGCCGCCCCATGTGGAGGTCGACAGGTCGTGGGCGGTGGCGCGCGGGCCGTGGTGGAGGGAGGTGTCCCAGCGTTCGGGCGGGATCTCGGTGACGGCGTCGGCGCCCGCCAGCACGTCGGCCCAGAAGGCGGGCAGATCGGGCGCGTTCGGGAACATGCAGGCCATGCCGACGACGGCGATACCGAGCGGTTCGGGCGCCGGGCATCGTACGGAACTCGGTGAGGCCGGTCGCAGGGCGGCGGCGTGGTGCTCGTAGAACGCGGCCGCCCCTTCGCTCACCTGGTGGTGGAGCGTGGGGATGCTGGTGGTGGCGGTGCGCAGCACGGCTGTCTCGCCGGCCATGAACAGGCCCTCGGCGAGCTGTCGCCGCTCGTCGACGTCGGTCAGGGTGTCGCCGACGCGTTCGATGCCCTTGCCGGCGATGCGCAGCCGCCCCAGGTGCAGGCGTTCCAGTTCCTCGCGGGCCTGCCGGTCGGGGACGCCGCGCTCCTTCAGCTCGTCCTGGACCTGTCGGTGGGTGCGGCAGAAGGGGCTGGGCAGGCAGCGGGTCGCCTGGCCGGGTCCGGTGCGAAGAACGGTGGTGCGGTCGGCGGCGAGGGCTTGCCGCTGGTAGAGGGGGCGGATGGCGCCGCTTGCGACGGCTTCCTCGGTGAAGAGGTAGGCGGTGCCCATGAGGATGCCGGTGGCGGCGCCCCGTGCTCCGATGCCGGAGGCGAGTGCGGCGACCATGGCGGCGGAGCGTTCGTCCTGGATCCCGCCGGCGAAGAGGATTTCCGGGCGGACGTCCGGGTGGGCGTCCAGGTGGTCGGTGAGGACGGCGAGCTGGGCCTCCCACAGGGGGAAGCTGTTGCGCGGTCCGATGTGGCCGCCGCATTCGGCGCCTTCGAGGACGAAGCGGCGGGCGCCTTGCGCGAGGAACTGTTCCAGCAGGCCCGGCGAGGGCACGTGCAGGAAGGTACGGATGCCGCATTCCTCCAGGGCCGCGGCCTGGGCGGGCCGGCCACCGGCGATGATCGCGTGGGAGGGTCGGAGCTCCCGTACGGCCGCGAGCTGGGCCGTACGGACGTCCTCGGGTGCGAAACCGAGGATGCCGGCGCCCCAGGGGCGCTCCCCCAGCGCGGCGCGGGCCTGTCCCAGCAGTGCGCGGGTGCGCTCGGCACCGGCGAGCGCCAGGGCGAGGAAGGGCAGCCCACCCGCGTCGGCGACGGCCGCCGCGAACCCGGCCTGGTCGCTGACCCGGGTCATCGGCCCTTGAGCGACGGGCAGCCGGGTGCCGAGGGCGCGGCTCATCGGTGAGCCGGGGCGCAGCACGTCCGGGGCTTGCCGGTCGGTTACGGCCCGGTCGATGCTCGCGCGGACGGCCCGTACGGCGGTGGCTGCCGTACGGTACTGCTGCGCGAAGCGGCGGGCGAGGAAGGCGTCCTGGCCGAGCGGCAGTGGCAGGCCGCGCAGGGCCGCGGGCAGGCCGGGCCGCCGGTGGTCCAGGGTGCGGTGTCCGGCTTCGATACGGGTCTCCGTGCCGTCGACGGTGCGCAGGGCGGCGGCTACGGCGGGCGGCGTGTCCGCCTCGTCGAGGAGGGCGAGCTGAACGTCTAGGACGACGCCGGCCGCCTTCGCGATCACCGCGGCGGCGGCCGTGTGCGGTCCGATGCCGCCGCACGCCCAGACGGGGACGGTGACCCGGTCGTCGGTGAGGAGTTGCTGGAGCAGGACGAACGTGGACAGTTCGCCGGCGGGGCCGCCGCACTCGCTGCCTCGGGCGACGACGCCCGCCGCTCCGGCGTCCACGGCCGCACACGCCTCGTGCAGGCTGCGCACCTCGGCGATGACCGTACCGCCGCGGTAACGGCCGACGGCCCAGGGGGATCCGGGTGCGAGGAGCACGGCGTGCGGGCCGGCGGCGCCGGGGACGTACAGCTCCTCGGGCGGGAGGGCGCAGCCGGCGGGGACGCGGACGCCGAAGGCGCCGGGGGTCCAGCTCCGGGCGAGGTCCAGGGCTTCCCGTGCGGGTGGACCGCCCGCTCCGAGGTCGATGACGCCGAGCCCCCCGGCTCCGCTGACGGCGGCGGCGAGCCGTACGTTCGGCTCCCCGAAGGGGCCAATGCCGATGACTGAGCGCGCCAAGGCCGCCAAGGGAGGCCCCTCCTCTCGCCGGACAACCGGACAGCGTGATGATGGCGATGATGGCGAGTGGGCGGCATCAAGTGCGTTGATAGTCGGGGTGGTTCACCCGATGGAGGAGGGCTGCGCGCACGCGTACGCGGGGCGGGCGGGCGGTCCGGACGGGGATTGCGGGGTCGGCCTCATTCGTCGGACGTGCCGGAGTCCCGGTCGTGGAGTCGGCAGGACGACCGTGACTATTGACGGATCGACCCGGTTGGGCACTGGGCGCCTTCGACCGGGTGCTCTTTGGTCAAGGGGAGGGGGAACGGAAGGTGGACGACTCGTCAGGTGGTAAACGGGCCCGGGCGTCGAAGAGACCGCCGACAGGCGGTGCTGGTCCTGGACCTGGATTCCGCCGAGCCCGACCTGGTCGGCCATGAAGACCGGCTTCGTCTTCGACGGCGGAGAGCTCACCGCCGAGGAGATCGCCGGCATCCGGCTGGACCCGGACGAGCACGACCGGTTCGAGGTCCGGTCCCTGGACGACTGGGCCACGGTCATGGACACACCCCTCTGGGAGCGGATGGCCGCCGTGCACCGAGCCCGTACGACCGGCACGGTCGAGTACCGGGAGATGCGGCCCGATGTCCTCTGGTGACCGCTACCTGGTGGGCGCCGGAGTGTTCGTCCAGCGCGACGACGACCGCGTCCTGCTCGTCCACCACGCCAAGAGCGGACACTGGGTGCTCCCCGGCGGCAAGGCTGAACCCGGCGAGACGCCCCGGCAGTGCGCGATGCGCGAGGCCCGCGAGGAGACCGGGCTGGACGGCCGGCCGGGGCGACTGCTGGCCGTCCAGCACCTCACCGCCGACCGCCGGTGGGGCAGCAAGTACGTCGCCGACCCGTACGAGCTGTTCGTCTTCGCCCTCCACATCGATCCCGGCCGGGACACCGGGATCCGGGTACCGGACGGGGAGCTGCTGGGCTGGGGCTGGTTCACCCACGACGACGGCGTGCAGCTCATGGACCCGACGAACCAGGCGCTGTTCACGGCCGCGACGAAGGCCGCGGCCAACGGGAGCTGCGCCTACCTCGAGGACCTTCAGATCCTGGAGTGACCAGCGACCTCGAGTGCGCCCTGTCCGAACGGTGCGCGCCATCCCGCACGCGACGGTGCGGCGCGCACCGCCCGCGCCGGCGGAGGTGAACCGCGGTTGGCTCGTCAGCCCCACCAGAGCACGAGGAGGAAGTGCCGTTGGGATGCGCCACGGTAGAAACCCATGTAGGGCAGCTTGCCTTGCGGAGTGAGCGGCCGGGGGCCCGTAGGCCGGACCTGTGCGAGGTGAGGCAGGCATGTGCCCTGCCGACGGGCCGCACCGATTGGATCTTCAACTACTCCGTGGTGTAGAAATCCCCCCGATCGATCATGGTCACGTCACCTTTACTACGGGGGATCAGGAAATGACTCACACCCGGCGTCTCATCAGCGCCTTCGCCGTCGTGGCCGCGCTGAGCGCGGTCACCGCCTGCGGGCCCGAGGAGGACAGCGCCGGCGGATCCAGCGCCTCCTCCAAGCCGTCGGCGCAGCCGAGCGCGGGCAAGGGCGGCAGCGGCTCCACGGACAACAGCGGCGGCGACTGCGGGCAGCCGCCGAAGCTCCCGGCCGGTCACAAGATGGTCGAAATCGCCGTGCCGCCGTCCAAGGGCTCGATGTCCGCCAAGGACGCGAAGCCGACCTGCACGCCCAACGACTGGATCTACCACGGCGAGGGCAAGGCCAACTACTACCTGTTCACCGCCGGGGAGGTGAAGGCGGAGCTGTCCACCGGGTCCGGCTCCACCAAGACGGTCCCCGTCGGGGAACTGTGGATGCACGCCGGCGACTGCCTGACGAACACCTCCGCCGTGAAGTCGCCCTACACCTGCTCCGGGAACATCTACGACATCACGCTCGACTCCGAGGGCAAGGTGAAGACCATCAAGGAGGTCTGGCACCCCTGAGCCCGTCCGGCCCCGGGGCGGGCGTCTCCCGCCCCGGCCGCCGAGTTCGCGCCTACCGGCGAGCGTCCCCGCGTGCCTCCCGCCACATCGACCAGAGGGTCGGGCCGCCCCCAGGTACGTGGATCTCGGCCCGCACGGTGAACCCGAATCGCTCGTAGAAGCCGAGGTTGGACTCCTTCGACGATTCGAGGTGGGCCGGCAGGCCGGCCGCGTCCGCCTTGGCCAGGCCCGAAAGCAGCAGGGCAGCACCGTGGCCGCTGCCCTGGGCCACCGGGTCGGCGCCGAGTACCGCCAGGTACCAGTGGGGCTCCCGGGGGGTTATCCTGCCCACCAGTTCCAGCATCTCTCCCAGCCGGGCCATCTGCTCGCCCAACAGCCCGCTGATGCGGGCCAGCGTCTCCTCGTCCGGGTGCTGCTCGGGCGTGCCGGGCGGCGTCCAGAAGGCCGCTGCCGCGTCAGTGCGTTCACACTGACCAAGCGGGCCGTACTTGTGCGTGAGCATGACGTCGAACCACTGGGCGAGACGGTCCGCACGTCCTTCCTCGTCGGGGAAGAGCCACAGCATCATCGGATCGTCCGTGAAAGAACGGGCCAGGATGCGGGTGATCTCGGGAGTATCGCCGGTTTCGATCGGCTTGGGTGTGTTCAGTGACTGCATGCGGTCAACGTAGGTTCCAAGATCCTTCCGGTACATCGGTCGTTCTACCGATACTCGGATCACCGCGTGCGCTCGCGCTCTCCATCGCTCATCGTGACGAGCCAGGCTCTGATGGCCTTCGCCGTTGTGGGCGCGTGTTCCTCCGTCATGCTCCAGTGGTTGCCGGGAACGGTCATGGTGGTGTGCGGGATCGGCCAGGGCGTTCGACGCTCCTCGGGTCTTCCGTCGGTCGTCGGCAGCGGTTCGGTGGCGCTGAGCAGCAGGGTGGGGGCCTCTGTCGGTTCCGGCTGCCAGCCGCGGGCGATACGGGTGTAGGCACCCAGCGCGGCCATGGACATGTCGTCCACGGCCGTGTCGAACCGTTCGCCCATCTGCCGCGGGAGACGGGCGGGCAGGGCGAGCAGCCACGGCTCGTTCTCCAGGTCCGGAGTGACGTGGTAGGTGTCGATGAGGACGAGGCCGAGCGGCGGTGTGCCGGTCGCCGCGAGGCGCGCTGCCACCGAGTGCGCGGGACAGCCTCCCATCGAGGAGCCGAGGACGGCGTACGGACGGTCGCCGAGGTGCGTGCGCACGGTATCGGCGTGCAGGTCCACGAGGGTCTGCCAGTCCCGGGGGACGGCATCCCCTTCCGCGACGCCCGGGTGCTGGATCTCCAGGACGTCCCGCTCGCCGTCGAAGGCGGAGGCCAGGGTGGCATGCCAGGGCCTGCCGAGAGCGGGAGAGAAGCCGGGGAAGCATACGAGCGCCGGAGCGGCGGTGCCTTCGGCCAGCTTGAGGGGTGCGAGGGCGTGACGGGTGCTGTCGGCGCCCTCGAACGTGGGCAGGGCGAGTGAGGCGGTCACCAGCATGTGCATCGCCGACACGACGTCGCCCGTTGCGCACACGCGGCGGTAGAGGGAGGCAAGGGTCTGCGACGGCCGCGCCGTTCCCCGCGGGGAGGCATGGCCCCATTCCGTGTCGAGGTGACCGGCCAGCGCCGCGGCGTCGGGTCGGTCGAACACGACCGTGGCGGGCAGCCGCAGGCCGGTGAGCGCGCTGAGGCGGTTGCGCAGCAGTACCCCGGTCAGGGAGTCGAAGCCCAGCTCGGTGAAGGGGCGGTCGGGCGCCACGGCGGACGCGTCGGCATGGCCGAGCACCATGGCGGCCTCCGTACGGACGAGGTCGAGCAAGGCCGATGCCCGGTCCGGCGCCGACAGCGCGGTGAGCCGTTCGCGCCAGGCTGTTCCGGCCTCACTGCCTCGTTCGTCGTCGCCCGTCCCTGCTGCCGGACGGGTCGTACGCAGCAGACCGCGCAGAGGCGGTGGTACCGGCTGCCCGGTGGTGTCCGCCCGTCGGGAACGGTCCAGCAGCAGCGGGGCCAGCACGCGTTCGTCACTGCCCAGCGCGGCGTCGAACAGCGCCAGGCCCCGCGCCGGGGAGACGGCGCGCAGCACGCCGTCCATGGCCCGGTCGGGGGCGGCGGTGCGTGCCGCCATTCCCTCCCCTCCCGCCCACGGGCCCCACGCGAGGGAGATCGCCGGCAGGCCGAGGGCGGCGCGGTGGTACGCGAGCGCGTCCAGGAAGGTGTTCGCTGCGGCGTAGTTCGCTTGGCCCGCGGTGCCCAGCACTCCGGCTACCGAGGAGAACAGGATGAAGTGCGACAGGGGCAGGTGCTTCGTCAGCTCGTGGAGATTCCAGGCGGCGTCCGCCTTCGGCCGCAGCACCGTGGCCAGCCGCTCGGGTGTCAGGGACTCCAGCACGCCGTCGTCCAGGACCCCGGCGGCATGCACGACGGCGCTCAGCTCGTGCGCGTACGTCTGGACGACGGCGGCCAGCCGGGTGCGGTCGGCCGTGTCACAGGCGAGTACGTCCACGCGGGCGCCGGAGTCCTGGAGCTCTGCTCGCAGCCGCCGCGCGGCCGACGAGCGGAGGCCGTGGCGGCTGACGAGGACGAGGTGGCGGACCTTGTGCCGGGTGACCAGGTGCCGGGCCAGCAGGCCACCGAGGGCTCCGGTGCCGCCCGTGATCAGGACTGTGCCCTCCATCGGAGAGCCGCCGCCGGGCGGGGTGTCCGTGGCGGCCAGCCGGGGGACGCGTACGGTGCCTTCGTCGAGGGAGAGCTGGGGTTCGCCGGTGGCGACGGCGGCCGGCAGCAGGCGCAGGGACTCGGGCCGGCCGTCGGTGTCCACGAGCATGAGACGCCCGGGATGTTCCGCCTGGGCGGAACGCACCAGGCCCCACAGCGCGGCTGCCGGCAGGTCCGGCACGGCGGAGGTGGCGCCGCGGGTCACCACGACGAGACGCGATCCCGGCGCGGCAGGTGCGGACAGGTAGGTCTGGAGAACGGCCAGGGCACGCGCGGTCAGGGTATGTGTGTCGGCCGCCGGGTCGGCACCCGAGGAGCGGAAGGAGACCACCACTGCCTCCGAGGCTTTCCCTCTTCCGGCCGGCGGGGTGGGGAACACCGAGCGCAAACCGAGGTCGTCGGCTTCCGCTACGGAGAGGAGCGGCACGTCGCCGTCGCCTGCGGTCGGAACGGCGGTCCATCGCAGGCCGTACAGATCCCCAGGCGCGCTTCCTTCCACGGATACCGGTCGGGTGGTCAAGGACTCCACCCGAGCCACCGGCCTTCCTGCGGGGTCGGTCATGTCCACCGCGACCGTGTCGGGGCCGGTGGTACGTATGCGGACGCGCAGCGCCGTGGCCCCGACGGCGTAGAGGCGCATGCCGCGCCAGGCGAAGGGCATCCCGGCGGGTCCGGTGGTCGGCGCGGCGAGCAGTGTCGCGTGCAGCGCGGCGTCCAGCAGGGCGGGGTGAAGACCGTACCGGCCCGCGTCCGGGCTCGCCGCCCCGGGCAGTCGTACCTCGGCGAACACCTCCTCGTCCGGCCCCCGCCAGACGGCCGTGACGCCCTGGAAAGCAGGGCCGTACGCGTAACCGGCATCGGCCAGGCGGTCGTAGGCACCGTTGAGGTCTACGGGGACGGCACCCGGGGGCGGCGGCCATGCGGCGGCTCCGGGATCACGGTCTCCGTGGGCGGTGGCCGGGCCGAGCCGGCCCGTTCCGTGGTGCGTCCAGGTACCGAGCGGGCCCGCCTCTCGTGGGCGGGAGTGGATGTCGGCGGTGCGTCGGCCGGAGGCGTCCGCTTCGCCGAGGGTCACCTGCACGTGGGCGTCGCCACCGGAGTCGGGTAGTGACAGCGGAGTCAGCAGCGCGAAGTCCTCCACGACCTCCAGCCCGCACGCGTCGCCCGCGTGGAACAGCATCTCGGCGAACGCGACGGCGGGTACGAGGACCTGTCCGGCGATGATGTGATCGCACAGCCACGGCTGGGCGGTGGTCGAGAGGTGGCCTGTGCACAGCAGGCGTTCCGTGCCGGGCACGCTGGTCGTCGTGCCGGTCAGCAGGGGGTGTTCGTTGCCGGCCGGTGCGAGGGCTTCGGTGTCGTCCTCCAGCCAGTAGCGCTGCCGTTGGAAGGGGTAGGTCGGCAGGTCCACCCGCCGGGCGCCGCTGCCCGCGTACACCTGGCGCCAGTCCACCGGCAGGCCGTGCACGTGCAGTCGGCCGAGCGCGGCCAGGACCGATTCCGCCTCCGGTGCCCCGGCCCGTGCGGTGGCCGTGCACACCACTCCCCCGCGTTCCCCCGCGACGCCGCTCATGACGGCCGCCGTGAGCTGCGTGTCGGGGCCCATCTCCATACAGGCGGTCACGCCCTCGTCGTGCACGAGGCGGTGCACGGCATCGCCGAACCGTACGGTGTCGCGGGCCTGGCGTACCCAGTACGCCGCCGAGCGCAGATCATCCCCGTCGGCCGGGCGGCCGGTCACCGTCGATATCACCGGGATGCGCGGGGTTCCGTAGGTGATACCTGCGGCGATACGGCCGAACTCGGCGAGCATCGGTTCCATTAGCGGTGAGTGGAAAGCATGACCGGCCCGAAGGCGCGTGGTGCGGCGTCCGCGCCCCTGGAAACGGGCGGCGACGGCGCGTACGGCTTCCTCGTCTCCAGAGATGACGACCGATCGTGGACTGTTCACCGCCGCGATCGCCACCCGGTGCGCCCGGTCCGTCAGACCCGCCAGCTCTGTCGTCACCTCTTCCTCGGTGGCCTCCAGCGCCACCATGGCGCCACTGCCGGGCAGTTGTCGCATCAGTCGTCCCCGGGCCGCGACCAGCTCCACCGCTTCCGACTCCGGCAGAATGCCCGTGACGTGAGCCGCCGCCAGCTCGCCCACGGAATGTCCGGCCACGGCGTCCACGCGTACTCCCCAGGATTCCAGCAGCCGGAAGAGCGCCACTTCGTAGACGAACAGGCCCGCCTGCGCGAAGTCGGTCCTGTCCAGCAGTGCGGCGGCGTCGGTGTTCTCGTCCGCCCACAGCACGGTGCGCAGGGGCCGCTCCAGAACGCCCGTACCGTCGAAGCGTGCGCACAGAGCGTCGAAGGCGTCGGCGAAGGCGGGGAAAGTACTGTGCAGCTCCCGGCCCATGCCGGGCCGTTGCGTGCCCTGGCCCGGGAACAGCAGTGCCAGCCGCTGGCCGGCGGGGGCGCCCCGCCCCACCTCCGTGCTTCCGTGTCCCCGACCTGTCGCCGCCAACGCGTCGAGAGCCTTCAACAGCGCCTTCCGGCCCCCGGCGCTCACAGCCGCCCGGTGGGTGAGCGCCGCCCGGGTCGTGGCCAGGGAGAACGCGGCGTCCAGCGAGGACAGCCGGGGCTGTTCCCGCAGCAGGGACGCCATCTGTCCGGCCTGCGCGCGCAAGGCATGCGGGCCCGCGCCCGACAGCAGCAGCGGAGGTGTCGCCCTCCAGGGCTGGGAGGTGATCGTCGCCTCCGCAGCGGGCTCCTCCCGTGTCTCTTCCAGAATGACGTGGGCGTTGGTGCCTCCGATGCCGAACGCGGAGACCGCCGCCCGGCGCGGGTCGCCCGGTCGGGCCGGACGCCAATCCTCCTCATGGGCCAGGAGCCGTATCGTGCCTTCCGACCAGTCCACGCGCGGTGACGGCTCCTCGCAGTGGAGGATGCGTGGCAGTCGTCCGTGACGCATCGCCAGGATCGTCTTGATGACCCCGCCGACTCCGGCCGCGGCCTGGGTGTGCCCGATGTTGGATTTGAGCGCCCCGAGCCACAGCGGTCGGTCGCCGGGCCGCTCCCTCCCGTACGCGGCCTGCAGGGCCCGGGCCTCCACGGGGTCGCCGAGCGCGGTGCCGGTGCCGTGGGTCTCGACCATGTCGATGTCGGCCGGGGAGAGCCCGGCGGCTGCCAGGGCCTGGCGGATCACCTCCTGCTGGGCCGGGCCGCTCGGCGCGGTCAGGCCGTTGGACGCGCCGTCGGACGCGACGGCCGAACCACGGAGCACGGCCAGCACCGGGTGGCCGTTGCGCCGGGCGTCGGACAGGCGCTCCAGCAGGACCACGCCGGCGCCCTCCGCCCAGCCGGTGCCGTCGGCCGCGGCCGAGAACGGTTTGCACCGGCCGTCCGGCGCCAGACCGCGCAGCCTGCTGAACGCGACGAACGGTGCTGTCGTGGCCATCACGGTGACGCCTCCGGCCACGGCCAGCGAGCACTCGCCGGACCGTAGCGCCTGTGCGGCCGAGTGCATCGCCACCAGCGACGAGGAGCAGGCGGTGTCCACGGTCACGGCGGGTCCGCGCAGGTCCAGGACGTAGGCGATACGGCCCGAGGCCACGCTGCCCGTCGAGCCCAGGGCGAGGTGGGCCTCCAGCTCGTGCGGGCCGCGGTGCAGCAGGCGGCCGGCGTAGTCGTCGTGCATCACGCCGACGAAGACGCCGGTGTCGCTGCCGCGCAGGGCCGCCGGGTCGAGGCCGGCCCGTTCCAGAAGCTCCCAGGTGACCTCCAGCAGGATGCGCTGCTGCGGGTCGGTGGCCAGGGCCTCGCGCGGGGACATCCCGAAGAAGGCCGCGTCGAAGTCGGCGGCCCCGTGCAGGAAGCCGCCGCGTCGGGTGACGGACGCGCCGAGCCGGTCGGGGTCGGGGTCGACGAGGCCGGGCAGGTCCCAGCCACGGTCGCCGGGCGCGTCCGAGGTCGCGTCGACTCCGTTCATGACGAGTTGCCACAGGTCCTCGGGGGACGTCACACCGCCCGGGTACCGGCAGGCCATCGCGACGATGGCCACCGGTTCCGTCTCGACCGGAGACGGCCTGTCCGCCCTGCTGGTACGACTGCCCGGGGCCGTATTACCCAGCAGCACGGTCTGCAGGTAGGCCGCCGCGGCGGCGGGTGTCGGGTGGTCGAACACCAAGGTGGCGGGCAGCTCCAGTCCGCTGGCCGTGCCGAGTCGGTCGCGGAGCAGAACGCCCGCGAGGGACGTGATCCCGAAGGTGGTGAAGGGCCGGTTCGGGTCCACGTCCGACTCCAGGCCCGACCCCAGGCCCGACTCCAGGCCCGACTCCAGGCCCGACTCCAGGCCCCGCTCCGGCACGCCGCTCGCGTACGTCGTCGCGGCGAGGACGAGCCGCAGCACGGCGTCGTACCGCCCGGACGGGGTCAGTGCCATCAGGCGCCCGCGCAGGGTGGAGGTGGTCGCTTCGCGTGCCGACCCGAGCCGTTCGGCGAGCCGGCGGGTCAAGGCGAGTCTGTCGATCTTGCCGGAGGGGGTACGGGGCACGGAGTCGGCCTCGTACACCTCGTCCGGCACCTTGAAGCCCGACAGCCGCTCCCGGCACAGGTCGCGCACCCGGTCGGTGTCGATACCCTGCCGCTGGTCGGCACCCTGCCGCTGGTCGGCGACCACGAACGCCACCGGCACCTCGCCCAGCACATCGTGCGGCTTACCGACGACCGCCGCGTCCACGACGCCGGGGCAGGCGAGCAGTACGTGCTCCACCTCGACCGGGTTGATGTTCTCGCCGCCCCGGATGATCAGCTCCTTGACGCGGCCGGTGACGCGCAGACCGCCGTGCTGGACGCGGCGGCCGAGGTCTCCTGTGCGGTACCAGCCGTCCTTGAACGCCCGCGCGGTGTCGTCCGGGCGGTCGTGGTATCCGAGCATCAGGTTCGGGCCTCGGACCCAGATTTCCCCTTCGTCCCCGTCGGCGACGTCGCCGCCGCTGTTGACGGGATCGGTCAGCCGCACGTCGACGCCGGGCACCGGAACGCCGCGGGGGCCGGCTCCGCCCGCGTCACCGAGCCGATCGACCGTGATCTTCCCGCACGTCTCGGTACTGCCGTAGCCGTCGAGCAGCGGAGCGCCCAGCAGCTCCTCCACGTCCGCCCGCAGCTCCGGAGGGCATGGTGCGCCCGCGGTGACGCACAGACGTACGCCGGCCGGCGGCCGGGAGCGTTCGTCGCGGAGCGCGCCCGTGAGCAGGCGGTAGGTGGCGGGCACGCCGGCGACGACGGTCGGCCGCTGGTCGGCGAGTGCCTCCGCGACGCTCGCACCCCGGTCGAGGAGGTACGCGCTCGCGCCCACGGCCACGACGCCCAGCAAGCACAACGAGTGGGCGTAGGCGTGGAACATGGGCAGCGGCCACAGCAGCCGGTCCTGCGGCTCCAGGCCCCACAACGGGGCGTAGGCCGCCGCCACGGACCACAGGGCGGTGCGCTGGCTGGAGAGCACGCCCTTGCTCCGCCCCGTGGTGCCCGAGGTGTAGAGGATCCAGGCCGCCTCGTCGAGGCCGAGGTCGTCGCGGGGCGCGCGTCCGGGGTCCGACGCGGCGAGCCGCTCGAAGTCGTGCGCGTCTGTGCGTGTGCCCGCCCCCGCGTCCACCACCAGGATCCGGGACCGTAATGGTGGCCGGGCGGCCGCAAGCCGTTCGATCCGTGGCAGCAGCGCCTCCTCCGTGATCACCGCGACCGCCCCGCTGTCGTCGAGGAAGTACGCGAGCTCGGCGTCCGCGGCTCCGGGATCGAGCGGAACGCCCACCGCTCCCGCCCGCAGGACCGCGAAGAAGCTCTCCGCCGTCTCCACCCGGTTGCCGAGCAGGAGCGCCACGCGCTCGCCCCTGCGTACGCCAAGCCGCGCGAGGTGGCCGGCCAGACGACGGGTCCGCTCCTCCAGCTCCTGATACGTGACGCCTCGCCGCGCGTCGCGGAAGACAGCCTTTCCTCCCGACCGTGCCGCCCGCGTCTCCAGAATCTCCGGTAACGCGCGGATCAAATCGTGGCGGACCGCCGTCATCCCCAACCCCCTCGGCCCCGGGCGAGCAGGACAGCCCTGTTCCACGAACTCCTCGCCCGGAGGCCACTCGTTGACATCACGGCGCCCCCCGGCGCCACGACGACAGGCTACAGACGGCCTTCGGCCGGTTCGGGTTCTGCCGCGCTCGGTGCCGGTATTCCTCCGACCCTGGTCGCCTCCGGACGACTCCGGCGTCTACGCGCCACTCTCCGGCGCCCGGGCTCCGGACGCCCCGGGCGAAAACGGCTCGACACCCACCACGCGACGGACACGCGTGGGCTCGATCAGTACGATGACCCGCTGTTCACCGGGAACGCCCCACTCGAACCGTTCGGTGCCCAGATAGACGCCCGCCAGCTCGTCCATGTTCCGGTCCGCCGCCGGGCCCTCCACGAACCGGACGACACGGCCACGGATCTGAACGCGGTCGTAGGGATCGGCCGGATCCGCATGGGACAGGCACACGCGCGGGTCGCGACGCAGGTTACGCTCCTTGACGCGACCCACGGCGGTGTTGAACAGGACCAGGTCCCCATCGAGCCCCACCCACATGGGGCTCACGTGCGGAGAGCCGTCCCGATTGACCGTTCCTACGTACCAGATGTGCGGCGCTTCGATCCTCAGACGTACGGCGTTCGGCAGCTTGACCATGGCCGGACTCCTGCCCGGATGCGAGGCATCGAACACGTTCGGAGCGGCCGGGCATGAACGGCGTCGCCTCTGCCCGGACCCGGAAGGCGGTGAACGCCGCTTCGAGGGAACGGTGGCGCTCGGGGGTGGCCCGGCGGCGTGACAGCGTCCGGGTTCGCTGAGGGAGTCGTGCCGCGATCTCTCCCAGTGCGTACGTACGCAGTTGTGCCGCGACCAGTTCCACGGCGAGGGGCAGCCCCTCCACAGCACGGCAGATGCGGGCGATCCGCTCCGCCTGTGCCGCGTCCGTCACGGCGAATCCGGGGCGGCGCGCGGCCGCGCGGTCGAGGAACATGCGCCCGGCCGGCGATCGCAGGACCGCCTCCACGGTGTCGTCCGTAGGCACGTCCAGTGGCTCGACGGGCCGGATCACCTCGTCCGGCAGTGCCAGTGGTTCGCGGCTGGTGGCCAGGACGTGGAGCCGGGGACATCGGGTCAGGAGAAGATCGGTCAGCTCGGCGCAGGCGCCGAGCAGGTGCTCGCAGTTGTCCAGGACGAGCAGGGCGTGCCGTGGCGCCAGGGCGCCGCAGAGCGCGTCCACGACGGGTCTGCCCGGGCCGGCCGGAATCCCGAGGGCGGCCGCGACGGCGCTCGGTACCAGTTCGGGTCCGGTCACGGCGTCCAGTTCCACGACGTACGCGCCGTCGGGCAGGCGCCTGGCCGTTTCCGCGGCCACGGCCAGAGCCAGCTGCGTCTTGCCGACGCCCGGCGGACCGGTCAGCGTGACCATGCGCCGCTCGGCAACCAGCCGCGCGAGCCCGGTGAGGTCCCGCTCACGGCCGAACAGGGCACAGCGCGACGCGAGAGAGCCACCGTGCGGCGAAGGGCCGGCCTCATCCGGCGCCAGGCCGGGGTCTTCGGTGAGGATCTGCTGGTAGAGGGCTCGCAGGGCCTGGCCCGGCTCGACCCCCAGTTCGTCGGCGAGCGCTCTTCTGGCCTCGTGGAAGACGGTCAGGGCTTCGGCGGGGCGCCCGGCCCGGTGCAGTGCGATCATCCACAACCGCTGCGCGGACTCCCGTAACGGATGAGCCGCGGTGAGGGCGCGCAGCTCGGCGATCAGGTCCCGGTGGGGCGTCGGCAGGCCGCCGCCGTCGAGTTCGATGCCTATGCACTCTTCGAGGACCGCCAGCCGCGTCTCCTCGTACTGAGCGGCCTCCGCCCGCAGCAGCCGGGAGGAGAACCCGTCGAAGGCCGGGCCTCGCCACAGGGCGAGAGCGGACCGGAACAGGCCCGCCGCCTCACTGTGGCGGCCTGCGGCGGCCGCGGCTCGGCCCTGCCGTATCCGACCGGTGAACGACGCGAGATCGGTGGCGACGCCATCCGCGCGGAGCGCGTAGCCTCCGTCGTGGGTCTCGAGGGCCTCGGGGTGAGTGGCGGCGGCCAGGGAGCGGCGCAGTGCGGAGACCAGCGCCTGGACCTGGGCGCGGGCCGTGGCCGGAGCGTCCTCTCCCCAGGCGGCTTCGATCAGCCGGTCGACCGACACTGTTCTGCCCACGTGCAGCGCCAGCACGGCGAGGACGATCCGCGCACGGCCGCCGGGCAGCTTTACGGGACGGCCCTCCGCCAGGACCTCCAACGGCCCCAACACCCTTATCTCCACCGTGCTCTCCCTCGTCGACCGCGTGACGAAGCCAATATCCGCGCTCGACCCGGCTACCGCGACCCATCGGTCCGCCCTGCGCGCGAGGAGTGGGTACACGCCGTCACCCCGCTAGCCGTACCTACCGCGTGGTGTTGCCTCCACTCCTCGCGCGACCAGGTACAACCGCAGGTACTGACGGAGACCGCGACGCCGATGCATCGGAGAGCACCCCATGAAGATCTACATCACCAGCGTCTTCGTCGACGACCAGGACAAAGCCCTGCGCTTCTACACCGACGTGCTGGGATTCGTGAAGAAGCACGACATCCCGCTGGGTCCGGCCCGGTGGCTGACCGTGGTGTCCCCCGAGGCGCCCGACGGGACCGAGCTGCTGCTGGAGCCCTCCGGCCACCCCGCGGTGCAGCCGTACAAGACGGCCCTGGTCCAGGACGGCATCCCGGCCGCCTCCTTCGCCGTGGACGACGTACAGGCGGAGTTCGACCGGCTGCGTGAGCTCGGGGTCGTCTTCACCCAGGTGCCTCTGGAGATGGACACGGTCACCACGGCGGTTTTCGACGACACCTGCGGCAATCTGATCCAGATCATGCACGGTGGGTAAGGCGCCGTCCGGGGCGCTGCTAGACCGTCGCTCCCAGCAGTTCCCCGAACGCCTCGGTCCCTTCCGGTGTCACCTTCACCGCGCGTCCGGATCCCACTCGCCGTACCCACTGCCGTTCCAGCGCCGTGGCGCACAAGGCCGCGCCCAGTGCTCCGGCGAGGTGGGGGCGGCGTTCCGTCCAGTCCAGGCAGCTGCGCACCAGGGGCCGGCGGGTGCCTGGCGGGCGCGTGAAGTCCAGGGTGTCGGCCAGCCATGTACGGCCTTCCGGGGTGACGGCGAGGCCGTCCTCGGCGGCGACCAGGCCTCGGGCGATCATCGCGTCGGCCAGGGTCACACCCAGTCGCCCGGCCAAATGGTCGTAGCAGGTACGGGCCTGGGCTTCGGCGCTCAGCCGCACCGATTCCCGCAGGTTCCGCGGGGGCGGGGTGTCCGAGGCGCGCGTGGTGCTCGTGGCGTACGAGGCGAGCGATTCGATCAGGGTGGCTACCTCGGGGCCCGCCAACCGGACGTAGCGGTGCCGGCCCTGGCGTTCCTCGGTCAGCAGTCCGCCCTCGATGAGGCGGGAGAGCTGCTCGCTCGCGGTGGAGGGCCGTACCCCCGCGTGCCGGGCGAGCTCGCCCGCCGTCCAGGCGCGTCCGTCGAGCAGGGCCAGGCAGAAGGCGGCCCGCGTACGGTCGGCGAACAGGGTGGCGGTCCGGGCGAGCTGAGGCGGTTGAGGCATGCGGCCATGATGCCGTAGGCATGGTTCGGGGACAGCCGAACTGTCGCGGCCCTAGGGTCAGGGCCATGACGAACATGATCACGACGCATGGATTCGACCGCCATGAGGACGTGCTGGCCGCGCTCGCCGACCCGGCTCTCGTCCCCGAGCTGCCGGCCTCGGAGGGCGGTACCGCCGGGGCGAGTGTCGCGTGGTTGCGTGCCACCGTGGTCCGGTTCAGCTCCGGTGAGCGGCATCGACGGCGGCGGGCTCTGGTGGAGGCCGATCTGTCCAGGGTGGACCCCGCCGCGCTGCGACGGGCGGCGGTGGAGGCACCGGCGGGGGACGTACGTCCGCGGGTGGTGCGTATCCTCGCCGAGGCCCTGGGGATACCGGAGCCCGATGCGGTCGCCGAGGCGGTGACCGTGGTGGCCGGGGCCTACTTCGGGGGCGAGGACCCGGCCGCGGACGAGGCGGTGGCCTGGCTGATGGCGCGTCTGGCCCCCGAGGGGGCGGACGAAGCCGCTCTGGAGGCCGCCGCCAACCGTATCGGGCTGCTGGTGCAGGCCTGCGCGGCGACGGCGGCGCTGGTGGAGGCCGCGGCCGAGGGCGATGTACCGCTGGCCCGCGTGCTCCGGGAGGCGTCGCCGGTGCGGACCATGCGCCGGGTCGCCGCCCGTGCCACCCGCGTCGCCGATCGTGAGATCGCCGAGGGCGACGTGGTGCTCCTGGACCTCGACTCCGCCCATCGCGCACACCCCGTACCCCTCTCCTTCGGCGCACCGCCGCGCGTATGCCCTGGTCGTGCTCACGCCCTGGCCCTGGCCGAGGGTCTGCGCCGGCGCCCGCCGACCGACTTCGCCGCCCTGCACCACCGGGCCGCACCACTGCTGCTGCCCAACGCCTGGGACCACGCCTCCGCGGCGGCCCTCGCGGAGCAGGGTTTCCAGGCCATCGGCACCACGAGCCTGGGCGTGGCAGCGGCCGCCGGTCTGCCGGACGGGGCAGCCGCGACCGCTGAGATGACCGTGGAGCTGGCCCGTCGGCTCGGTCGGGGATCCTTCCTGTTCACCGTCGACGTCGAAGCCGGCTTCAGCGACGACCCGCTGGAAGTGGCGGTACTGGCCCGGAGGCTGTACGAAGCGGGCGCGGCGGGGATCAATCTCGAGGACGGCCGCCCGGACGGCACGCTCGCCCCGGTGGATCTGCACGCCGCGAAGATCGCCGCCGTCAAGGCCGCCGTACCCGAGCTGTTCGTGAACGCCCGCACCGACACGTACTGGCTCGGATGCCGGGAGGAGGAGACGGCGGCGCGCCTGGCGGTGTACGAGCAGGCCGGTGCGGACGGGGTGTTCGTACCGGGTCTGACCGATCCCGACCGGATCGCCGCTCTGACGGCCATGCTCGTCGTCCCGCTGAACGTCCTGTACTCGCCGACCGGCCCTTCCCTCAGCGAGCTGGCCGAGCTGGGCGTGCGCAGGGTCAGCCTCGGCTCGCTGCTCTATCGCAGCGCCTTGGCGGCGGCCGTGACCACCGCGACCGCCATCCGCGACGGCTGGCCGGCAGGCCTTTCGGCCCTCTCCTACCCGGAGGTGCAGGCGCTGGCAGTGCCGGACGAGACGTCCTGACCTCGCTCGCATGCCGGCCGCATCCCGCCCGGAGCGAAATCACTCGATCTGTCGTTCGAGCTCGTGGCATCATGCGCGGCATGACGACGAACCGAAAGGTCCATGCCGCGTAACCGGCCCGGACATCTCCGGGCCGGCTTCACCCGGCACCGGACACAAGAAGCGCAGCCTGTCATCGACGGCTTGTCCTCACGTGCGCAGTCCGAGATCTCCCGCCTCGAGCGCACCCGTAACTATCTGCGGCCAGGGGACGTCAACGTGGCCCTGCGTTTGTGGAGGGACTACGTCCACCAGCCCGAGCGTCGGCTGTGGCACGACGACGAGTGGGGCAACGTCCACTGGTACTGCTGCGGCAACCCGCTGGAAGCCCGCGCTCTCCTCGACACCGTGATGCAGGCCATTTCCCCTCGAAGCGCCCGCGAACTTCGGCAGATCGTCGGCCGATCCGACGCCGTCCGGAACCGGCCGTCGCCGCCTTACGACACAGGCGGAGGCTGAGGAGGCTGGGGTCGGCCCGGCTCACTCCCGTAGCGGTGCGCCCCGCCTGCCCGGCGGGCCGCATCGCGTGCGCCCGTTCGCGCCCTGATCGGGCCCTTCCACGCCTGCGCATGGTGGTGCGGTGCAGAGGCAGGCGAGAGATGTCCAGGTGATCGTCGTCGGGGCGGGGTTCTCCGGCATAGGGGCCGCGATCCGGCTGCGGCAGGAGGGCACGGACGACCTTCTGGTGCTGGAGAAGTCGTCCGATGTCGGCGGGACGTGGCGGGACAACACATACCCGGGCTGCGCGTGCGACGTTCCGTCCGTGCTGTACCGCTATTCGTTCGCCGGGAATCCGGGATGGGGCAGGACGTTCGCCGAGCAGCACGAGATACATGCCTATCTCCGGGCGACTGCCGAGCGTTACGGGGTCGGGGACGTCCTGCGGTGCGGCGTCGACGTGCGGCAGGCGGGGTGGGACCGGGCCGCCGGGCGCTGGCGGTTGGAGACCTCGGACGGCGCGTACACCGCGCGGGCGCTGATCATGGCCACCGGCTCCTGGCACCGGCCGCGATGGCCGGACGTCCCGGGGCTCGACGCGTTCCCGGGCCCGGTGTTCCACACGGCGCGGTGGGACCACTCCGTGGATCTCACCGGGCGGCGCGTGGCCGTGGTCGGCAGCGGTGCGTCAGCCGTGCAGGTCGTCCCGGCGATCGAAGGGCGGGCGGCGGCCGTGCACCTCTTCCAACGCACGGCGCATTGGGTGCTGCCCAGGCCCGACGTCGCGGTACCGGGCGCACTCCGGCGGGGTGTCGCGCAACGGGCCATGCGGGCGGGGCAGTACTGGCTGCAGGAGGGGTTCGGGTTCGCCTTCCGGCATCCGCAGCTCGCACGCCTGCTGGAGGCCGGCGGGAGGACGCACCTGCGGTTCGCGGTCCGCGACCAGGGGCTGCGCAGGGCACTCACGCCGGACTACACGCCCGGCTGCAAACGGTTGCTGTCGTCGAGCACGTACTACCCGGCGCTCGCCAAGCCGCACGTTTATCTGCACCCCACCGCGCTCGCCGAGGTGCGGGGAAACCAGGTCGTGGGCGCCGACGGCACTTCGACCGAGGTCGATGCCGTCGTCCTGGCCACGGGCTTCCACATCGGCGAGGTGCCGCTGGCCCGGAGTGTGTACGGCTCCCGCGGGCTCACGCTCCAGGACACCTGGCGGGACGGCCGTGAGGCCTACCTCGGCACTACCGTCAGCGGCTTTCCCCACCTCTTCCTCCTCCTCGGCCCCAACATCCTCTCCGGGGCGACGTCCGCCATCACCGTCCTGGAGGCGCAGCTCACCTACCTCTGTGCCGCGCTGGATCATCTGCGTCGCTCCGGTGCGGCATGGCTCGACGTCGTACCCGCCGTCCAGGCGGCGTACAACGCGCAGGTGCAGCGGGCGTTGCGCGGCACCGTGTACAACACGGGCGGCTGCGCGAACTACTACATCGGCCCCGACGGGCGGAACACGTTCTGCTGGCCCTGGTCCACCGGCCGGCTCGTCCGCCTCCTGAGCCGCTTCGACCCGACGGCGTACACGACATCCAAGGAGCCGGTGAATGATCCGCCGACGGCGACATCGCCTGCGGTCCTATGACCTCACCCTGTACGACCTGCCGCTGACAGGGAACGGCGGGGAGGAGCCCCCGTACCCCGCCGGCTGGTACTTCGCCCGCTTCAGCCGACACCTGGGCAGGGGCGAGGTGGTGCCGGTGACGTATATGAACCGGCGGTACGCGCTGTTCAGGACGCACACCGGGCGGGTCGGGATGATCGACAGCCAGTGCTGTCCCCTGGGCGCCGATCTCGCCATCCCGCCCCGTACCGGGCAACGCGGCATCCCGGTGACCGAGCGGGGCGGCCGCGTCTGGTTCTGGCACGGGTCGCGGCCGCCCGAGCCTCTGCCCCATCTCGATTTCGCGCGGGACCACCGACGCTATCTGTTCCTGCCCGGCGAAGTCACCGTCCGCCACGCGGATCCGCTCCCCGTGAGCGAGCATGTCACGCTGGCCACGGGCCCTGGGGGCATGCCGCCGCTGTTCACCGTCGTCACGGCGACGAGCCCGGTGCGCCCCGGTGTCACCATCACGGCCTGGAGCATCATCGTCCGGGCGCTGCGCCCGCGCTGGCTGATGTGGCCGGTGAACCGTCTGATGGCGGGGATCATCCGACGCATGGTCCTGCGCGGTGCCCGTGCCGATCACGGCGTCCCGCAATCCACCGGGCCGCGCCGGAGGGCCACCCTTCTACGCCGAGGCTGACCACAGTCCGGCAAAAAATCCCGATCTGGTGACGCTTCTCACGCAAGAAGTCGCTCGCTCGGAAAGACGCAGGCCCGCGGGATGGCCTCCAACCCAAGTACCGGCGGCGTGAAGGGAGTTGACCCCTGGAGAGCCTTGACGCGAACCCGCCAATCGTGAACGGATCGTTCCTGCGGTTGTTCGTACCCGATCACTCCGAATGGAGAGCACGATGCGATTACCGTTACCACCGCCCCATGCCAAGGCCCGCACCGGACCGCGCAGATCGCGGCTGACGGCAGCCCTCACCTCCACCTTGCTGGCGACCGGACTGCTGGTCGGTGCCGCCTCCGGGCCGGACGGCTCCACGGCGCGGGCGGACGAGCTGCCGACGAAGACGGCGGCCCCGCCGAACAACGGTAGCCTGCCGTTCACCGGCTACAACATGCAGGGCTCCGACAACGGGCTGCGCTGGAACGGCGAGGTCGGCCCACTGACGATGCACCACGAGGTCGTCGCCCTCCAGGAATCCGGCAACGGGCCGCCTCCCGCCGCGCACCAGCGTCACGGCGTCGGTGAGTCGATCCGCATTCCCGGCCCGTTCCCGGCGGGCCTACCGGACCACGTGAACCACACGGTGTGGCGGTACCGCCACCACACCCGCCAGGTGTACTTCCTCCAGACCGACCCGCAGCGCGACAGCAACACGGGACGGGACCGCTGGCGAGGCGGCCGGGTCAATCTGGCGGTGGTCACCCACACCCGCGCGGACGAGGTCCGCATCATCGAGAACCCGCTGTACAACCGCGACGAGCCCCGCAACGAGTACCGCTACCGCCGCGCCCTCGGCGTACGGATCGGCAACACCGTCTACTACAACGTCCACGCGCGCGGCGCGGACGTCGCCCCCCTGCTCAGGCGCATCCGTGCCGCCACCCGGGCGGGCGAGAACTGGGTCATGGTCGGCGACTTCAATCTCGACATCCGCAACCGCACCGACCGACAGGCCCGGGAGATCCTCCACCTGCGGCCCGACGAGCAACTGGCCCGGCCCAACCGCTCCACCCACCAGCGGGGCGGCGAACTCGACTACGCCATCACACACGGCACGCCCCGGTTCAACGCGGACATCCCCGCGGGGCGCGGCTCGGACCACTACCCCGTCCAGTTCGAACCGGCCCCCACCCCCGTACCGGCCGCGCCCGACGGCCCGGCGCACAACTTCTCCTCCGCCTTCGAGAACGACCGGACCGGGTTGGTCCTCGACGTGGACAACCAAAACCGTGTGACCACCCGCCTGCAGGCGTACAACGCCCGGCAGCGGTTCCGTGTGGACACCGTGCGGGGGCACTGGTACCGCTTCGCCCGAGGCAACAGTCCCCGAGCCGCGTCCGGCCCCCTCGCCGGCCGCGACGCCCTGGCCGCCGGCGAGACGTGCCCCGGCGTCAATCCGTTCTTCCCGGTGTCCCCGATCCTCATGCTGTCGTGCGAGTCGCCCCAGGCCCAGTGGCACCCCGAGGACCCGGGCGCGCCCGGCGGCCCGCTGCGCTGGCACAACTCCCTCTACCCGGACCTGTGCCTGACCGGTACGGGGAACGAGCAGCCGGTCGTGGCCTACCAGTGCAATGACATGCCCAACCAGCAGTGGTGGGACAACTCCCGCGCCGTACCCGAGCGCGCGTGGGAGGACACTGAGGAGCGGGTCCGGCTGCGCGCGTGGAACGGCCTCTACCTGGACAACATCAGTGGGAGCGGCAGAGACGGCATGCCGTTGACCACCCGCCGGCGCAACGAGGTCAGCTCCCAGCGATGGGACGTCCAGTACGCCGGCAGCGGCGACAGCCTCGTCCGGATCAAGGGACGCAGCAGCTGGTTGTGCATCGACGTCGGGGACAGCGTCCAGCCCCACCCCGGCGATCGTTCCGTGCTGCACGACTGCACCGGCCGCGGCAGCAAGACGGACGGCACGGGACATCGCTGGCAGGCGGAGATGTACGGCGACGGCACCCTCCGCTTCCGCAACGAGGCCGCGCACCTGTGCCTGGTGCCGTCGGCGCGGGAGACGGGCTATGTGACGATCGGCACCTGCAGCGACGACGCCCGTCAGCGTTGGACGATTGTGCCGTGATTCCGTAGCCGAGGGGCGAAGGAGCCCGGGTGGGCGCCCGGCGGACGGAGCGAGGGTGCCCGCGGCGCGGCCAGGCCTGTGACGGTGAATCCATCCCCGTACATGGCCGGGCCGCGCCACTGCTTGGGACGCCGGGTTACGGGCGGGTGACCGAGCCCAGCCACAAGGTGTCCCTGGCGCGTGTCATGGCGACGAAGAGCTGGCTGCGGTGCAGTTCGCGGCGTTCACGCGCGACACCGTCGTCGGTGCCGTCGCCCGAGGCGGTGGAGGTGGAGATCGTGACCGGGGCATCGTGATCAGGCAGGTGCACGTGTGTGAACTCCAGCCCCTTGGCCCGGTGGTAACTGCCCAGCTTCACGCCGGGCACCGGGTGGCCGTCGTACTGCTCCAGGCTGATCACGGGGATGCCGGCCCGGATCAGCAGCCTCCGGCAACGGTCCAGCTCCTTTCCCGTACGGCAGAGCACGGCCGAGTCGGGCCACGCCTCGGGGCCCAGTGTGTGCAGGGCCTCGAGGAGGGCCGCGTCGTGCTCGGTCCGGGTCTGCGCGGTGAACCTGGTGACCCGGCCGTCCCCGTAGGTGAGATCGACGTCGCGGCGCCCGGTCGTGGGTGTGCCGTCGATGTCGTCGAAAGGATCGTCGGCGACGACGGCGAGAGCGGCGTCGAGGATCTCCTTGGCGTTGCGGTAGTTCTTGCGCAGCACCTGCCCGCGGCCGCGGACGTCGATGCCCGCGTCGGAGAGGCGGAATCCACCCGGGTAGATGGCCTGCTGGCCGTCGCCGACGAGCAGCAGGCCGTTGTTCGCGTCGCCGACGAGCGCATGCAGCAGGCGTACGCCGACGAAGGTGAGGTCCTGTACTTCGTCGACGATGACGGACGTGTACCGGTTGGCGCCGGGGTGGGCGAGGACCTCGTCGAGCGCGAGGGCGAGGATGTCGTTGAAGTCGTGCACGCCTTTGCCCGTGCGGTTGCGCTCGTACTCCTCGTACAGTGCCCACACGGCCTCGCGGTGGGACCGGCGCAGATTGGTGCGGCGGCGCGGGCGCGGCAGGGGCGCGTACTGCCCGAAGGTGGTGATGCCCCTGCCCTTGATGACGTAGTCGATCTCCTCCTGCCAGTATCCGGGTGCCGGGTCGAGGGTTTCCAGGATGGTGCCGCGGCCATGGCTCTTCCAGGCCCGGCTGAAGGCGTCCACGGCCTTGTCGGGGTCCAGCGCGGTCGCGACGCCGCGTTCGCGGAGGAATTGGCCGGCCCATGCGTGCAGGCTGCGGAAGTCGACCCGGTCGGCGACCGCCGGGGCCATCGTCCTGAGGAACGTGCTCTGTACGCGGGGCAGGTTGTTGGCGAAGGTGACGTAGAGGATCCGGCCAGGCGTGCGTGCGGCGAGGTACGCGGCACGGTGCAGGGCGACGACCGTCTTGCCGGTGCCGGCCGGGCCGCTGACGCGTGCCGGGCCCGACCAGTTGCGGCGTACGAGGGCGAGCTGGTCGGGGTGGAGGAACGTCATCCACTGTTCGATCGGGGCGCTGCGGGCGGCTTCCAGGGCCGCGTTCCGTATGCCTTCGATGTCGAACAGCGCGTCGTCGGGTGCGGGGGCGGAGGCGGCCGCCGGGGACGCGGGGGTCGCGGGAGTCGCCGGGCGGGTGTGGGTGGAGGTGTCCTCGTAGGCGGGGAACGCGCGCTCCAGGTGGTCTGCGACGTCCCGTACCTCGGACGGCCGCAGCCGGGTCCGCTCGGCGATGAGGGCCGGGGTCACCTCGCGTTCTCCCAGGAGACGTACGGGGCCCAGCCCGGTGCTCACGGACCTGCCCGCGAAGACCATCAGCGGTTGCACGGCCACGGGTGAGAGGTTCCGGTCGGAGACGGCGTTCTCCGCCAGCCGGGTCACTTTGAGCAGTTTGTCGATCTCACGGTCGTAGGTGTGGCCGTTGGCCGTGAGGTGTCCACCGGTCGTTTCGGGGGCGTGTCGCCAGTTCTTGACGTCGATGACGAAGACACCGCCGGGACCCACCAGCAGCATGTCGACGTTGGCCGCGCGCGTGCCGGGCCAGCGCCGGTCGAGCAGCAGGCGCCATCCGCGCCGGGTGAGGACCTGTAACTTCGCGGCGACCTTGCGCTCGCCTTCGCTGGCCGCTTCCCAGTTGCGGACCTCCCACTGGGCGGCCCTGAGTTGCTCGCGCAACTCGCGTTCGTGGCGCCGGGCCTCCTGGGCCCTCTTCCACGCCGATCCCCCCGCGCTCATGACCGCCCCTCCCCCACTACCCCTGGACGTAAAGTGATGATCATCTTACGCATCGGAGTGGTTTCGGTGAGGCTGATGGCTCGACTCGGATCAGCGCCTTGCGTCAGCGGTCCATGACAAGACCTCCGCGGCTCCCCGGCGCACGGCTTCTTCAGGGTCCCGGGTGAGCTGCTCGCAGACCGCCGCCACGTCGGGCACCCGGGTGTCCGGTCCCGCGAGGGCGTCATGCACCCCGGTTTGTATCCAGTCGGCATGGTTGTCGCCGACCTCGGCCACCGCGCGGGCGACGAGCCGCACGGCGGCCACTGTCCCCACCCGGGCCAGGGCCTCCGCCGTCTGCCGCGTCACCGCCGTGTCGGCGACATCCAGGAGGAGACCCGCCAACACTTCCGCGGCCTCCGGCACATCGGCGAAGGCGGCGAGGTCGCGCCCGGCACGGGCACGCCGTGCCCAGGCCGAGGACGACGCCTCCGCCAAGGCCGCCCGCAATCCGCTCATCATCTCCGGCATGGCCGGACACTCTCATGCCCCGCGGAGAAGATCGAGCCCGGACCGGTGGCCCGAGGGTGCGCCGTTCGGGCTCCGCTCGGCCAGTCGGTCCGTGCGGGACGTGTGCGTACCGCTAGCCTGCCGGGCCATGAGCCAGCACCCCGTCCGCTACGTCATCGCTCTCAAGCCCCAGCTCGTCGACGAGGAGGACCACCCCCGGCACGCCGGCACCCTTCGCACCGCGACCGTCACCGTCACCGGCGAGACAGGAGTGTCGGGCTGCCCCTGCTACGAGGGAGACGGCGTGCAGGCTGAAATCGACCCCCAGACACACGCGGTGGAGAAGGTAACCGTCGATGGCCAGACATTGCCCTACGGGTGGGTGGCTCAAGTCGTCCGGTCTTCCCCGACGTGAGCCTGCGAGGGCAGCAGTGCCGTTGATTCACGCATGAAGCGCCCGGGTCACGCGGGTGTCTGGGGATCCACACGTCCCAGCATGTCCGCGAGGGGAATCCCTGCTCGCGCTGACGCGATGCGACGTGCCCGCAACTGGGCTCGGGTTCGGGGGCGGAACGTGGGTTCCTTGCCGCAGCCGCACGGTTCACGGCCCTCATAGCGGAGCCCGGCACCGAGCACCCCGGCCACGACGGTCCACGCCTTGATGTCCCGGCGCCGTGGTGCGGCGAAGTCGTGGCCGGCGCACACCAGCGGCTCGGAGCATCGGGGGCATCGGTGCCCACCGGCCCCGGGGTGCCGCTTGAACGCCACGCGACATGGCACGCACGCGTAATGCAGCTTGTAGGACTTCTCGGCGTAGTGGCACATGAGAGGAACGTACGTGGGATCGCGGTTCACAGCGAACGGATTCATGGCTTCTCAGCCCGGCGACGTCAAGGCGGCCAGGGCGGCGAAGTCCCTGCACTGCAGGCGCGAGCCCGGCGGCGGAGTCCTGCGAACCAGGTCATTGCCAGAAGAGTTCTTCGATGATGATCTGCGGGTCCGCGGTGCGCCGGATGAACACGAAACGGGCCCATCCCCGGCCCGCGTCGAAGGTGAGGATGTGGGGGCCGCGGAAGCGGGTGGACCGGACGGGTTCGACGGAGACGTGTTCCCCGGGGCGGTAGGGGTCCTTGGCGGTGAGGATGGCGATGAGGGCGTCCCGCAACCTGCCCCTGATGCCTTCGGGCAGCGAGTCGCGGTACGCGCGGGCGGCCTCGACGTAGTCGATCTGCCAGGGCGGCCCCATGAACCCTTCGGTCACTGACCGGGCCCCACGCGGCCGGCCTCCCGGCGCAGATGTGCCGCCTCTTCGAGCAAGGCACGGGCCTCGACGATGTCGCGGGATTCAGCGGCGCGGTCCTCGAGATCGGTCACCCGCGCGTCCAGTTCGGGGTTGCGGGCGAGGGCGTACTCGGTCCACCAGCGGGCCAGGAACGCCGGTACGGGAGTGAGGTCGTAGGTGTCGGCGATGTCCCGCTTCCAGTGCCGGTCGAAGTCGGCGAGGAGCTGCGGCGCATGGGCGGCGATCGCCTCCCTGAGCGCTTTCGGGTTGCGCTCAGGCATGGGCGGAACGCCGGCGGGGCGGTGTGTGGCGGAGTGGGCGCTCACGCGGCTTGCTCCTTGTCACGCTCGGCCTTGGCGGCGTCGTTGAGGATCTGGCGGACACGGGAATCGGAGAAGCCGGCGGCACCCGCGATCTCCGCTTTGCGACCGTGGACGGGTTTGACCTCGAACGCATGGACGATGGCTGCATGGAAGTCGGCCTCAGCCTTCTTCCACGCCCGGCGGGCAGCGGCCACGGCATCGAGAGCGAGGTCATCGCCCTTCTTTCTGATCATGACCCCGGATCCTATCAAGAACCGCACTTTTCTGCGCTTTCAACTTCGGATTCGCAAGGAGAAAGGGTGGGCGTGATGACGACGCTCGACCCGCCCACCTGACGATCACCGGGCAGGGCCTGGCGCCTGTGGCGGGAGCCCACTTGACGAGCCATCGGGCGATCTGCAGGGCGCCGCCGTACGGCACCCCCGATCCCCCGATGACTCAAGCCCAGCCGGTCACGCGTCCAAGGGCCGCCAGGCCGGGCCGTCCCCGTCCTGCCGCACCTGCCCGAACACCACGTCGGCGAAGTGGACGCCGAAGCCGATCGTGTCGGGCTCCGCCAGTTCGGCGACGAGGCGGCGGCGGTGCTCAGCCGTTTGAGCCAGGTCGTGGTCGAAGGCCGCGGACCAGTCGGGGTGGTCGACCTGGATCGGAGAGTGCATGGCATCACCGAAGGCGATCAGGCGCCGTCCGCCCCCGGTGATGACGTACTCGGCGTGCCCGACGGTGTGGCCGGGAGTGATGCGCACACGCACGCCGGGGAAGATCTCCTGCCCGTCCGTGATCGTACGCACGCGCGAGGCGAGGGCCGCGACCTGTTCGGTCATGCCCTGGGCCTCCAGGAGGTCCCGGCGCTCCCACTCCGGCTCGGAGATCAGGTAGTCGGCGTGGGCGAACACGAGCCGGTCGCTGCCGGGGGCGGGGAGGCAGGCCCAGCCGAGGTGGTCGGAGTGGAGGTGGGTGAAGGCCACCGCTTCGATGCCCTCGGGGCTGCGGCCGAGTTCGGCCAGGCTGCGCGGGAGCGCGCCGCCGTGGATCACGCCGAGCGGGCCTTCCGGAGCCTCGAGCGTCTGCGGGCCGAAGCCGGTGTCGATCAGCAGCGCGCGGTCGCCGTACTCCACCAGCAGGGCGCCGACGCTGCCCACGAGATGGCCCGTGGTGTCCAGGTACTCGGGGTGGGCGGCCCACACCTCGTCGGTGGTGTCCTGGAGCAGTTGCAGCGGACGGAGCCGCACGTCGCCGTCCGGCACGTACGACACCTTGGTGTCGCCCAGCTGTATGGAGCGGATACCCGCCGGCCGGCGCAGTCGTCCGTCGTGGTCTGCCGTCGAGTGAGTCATGGGTCTTGTCCCCCGGTGGGTTGTCATCAGGTCGTCTCCGCGCTGTGCCGCGGCGACGACGCCAACCATAAGCATCAAGTTGAAATCATTCAAGCTGTAAATATATGTGCTTGATGAACTTGCTAGGCTGGTGGCATGACGACGCCCCCGGAGCGGCAGGCCATAGCCGAGCGACAGCTGTGCGGGCTGGTGAACGGGCTGGCCCAACGGATCGCCGAGCACGTGCGCGAGCGCGCCGCCACCCTGGGCCTCACCGCGTCCCAGGCGACCGCGCTGCGGGAGATGAGCGGGCCGATGACCATGCGGGAGCTCGCCGAACGCATGAGCTGCGAGCCCTCCAACACCACCTTCGTCGTCGACAAGCTGGAGAAGCAGGGCGTGGTCGAGCGCCACCCCCACCCCACCGACCGCCGCGCCAAGCACCTCGTCCTCACCGCCGAGGGCACCGCGCTGCGCGCACGCCTCCTCGAGCTCCTCGCCGTGGACTCCCCGCTGTCCGGCCTCAATCCGGAGGAGCAGCGCGTCCTGCACAACCTGCTGGAGCAGGCCATCACCACCCGTCCGTGAGTCGGTCACGGTTGGCCGTAGGAGCCGCCGCCAGGCGTCCCGGGGCGCAGCGGTAGCCACGGGCACCCGGTCGCTTCCCCGACCGCGCGCCTCGGCGGACCCCGACCCCGCGTCAGGGGTACCTGTAGGGGGAAATCACTCCCGGGATCATCCTCGATCATGATCATTTGGGCTGGGCGGAATCCGTACGGTGAAGGCAGCGCCACCCCACGAGAGGACACCGCCCATGCGCCGCCGCACCCTTGCCGTCTCCGCCCTGCTGTCCGCAGCCGCCCTTGTCCCCACCGCTGTTCCGGCCACCGCCGTGGCCGCCGGCGAGCGGACGGCCGGCTCGCGGGCCGGCGCCGCCGTGAACGACAAGAGGGACGCCTTGCAGCACGCCCTGGACGGCGTCGTCGCCGCGGGCGCGCCCGGCGTGATCGCCGAGATACGGGACGGTGACCGCGTCTGGCGGTTGGGCAGCGGCCTCGCCGATGTGGAGAACGGGCGGGCGGCCAGGCCCGGCGACCGGTTCCGGGCCGGGAGCGTGACCAAGTCCTTCGTCGCCACGGTCGTTCTGCAGCTGGTCGCCGAGGGGCGGATCGGGTTGGACGACCCGATCGGGCGTCACCTGCCCGGGCTCGTGCCCGACGGGGACGACGGGGCGCCGGTCACCGTACGCCATCTGCTGCACCACACCAGCGGCATCGTCAACTACACCGACCTGCTCCAGCACGGCGACGACCCGATACGCCGCCTCCAGCACTCCCGCGCCACCCCCAGCGAGCTGATCGAGCCGGCGCTCAAGGCGCCCCGTCTGTTCAATCCCGGTCAGCCCGGGAAGTGGGCGTACTCCAACACCAACTACGTCGTCCTCGCCATGCTGATCGAGAAGACCACCGGCCGTACGCTCGACCGCGAGATCGACCGCCGCATCGTGCGCCCGCTCCACCTCACCGACACGTACATCCCCACCTCCCCGCGTGTGACCGGGCCTCACCTCAACGGCTACGAGCGGCTGCCCGGGGAGCCCGCCCCGGCCGACTTCACCGATTTCGCCCCCACGGCCTTCTGGGGCCCGGGCAACATCGTCTCCAGCACCGCCGACCTCAACCGCTTCTACCGCGCTCTCTCCGGCGGCGGATTGCTGCCCTCCCACCTCTGGGACGAGATGCGGACGTTCCAGCAGACAGATCGCGGCGCGGACCGTACGTACGGCCTGGGGCTGGAGAGCCGGGCGGCCTACTGCCCCGGCGAACAGCCCGTATGGGGCCACACCGGCAGTGTCCCCGGCTACAGCACCTTCAGCTTCACTACGGCGGACGGCCGACGACAGATCACCGTCGCCACGAACACCAGCCTCACCATGCCGGAGAAGGCCAATGACGCCGCCCTGAAGGTGTTCTCGACGGCCCTGTGCACGAAGTAACGGATTGAGTGGATTCCATCGTCGCCGGCGTCGGACCACCTCCATGACCGTGGAGACGGTCCGACGCCGGCCTGAGGCGCCTATCAGGCGTCCGTGACCGCCCGAAGCGGGCTGAGGGCAGCGGCCCGGCGGGCCGGGAGGGCGGCCGCGGCGGCGCCGACGGCCAGGGACAGGGCGACGACGAGGGCCAACGTCCCCCAGGGAAGGGAGAACGTGTACTGGGGGATGGCCCCGTTGGCGAGTCCGCTGATCTTCCACGCTCCGAACAGGCCGCAGGCCAGGCCCAGCAGGGTGCCGTAGGCGGCGACGGTGAGCGATTCGAGGCGGATCATGCGGCGGACGGCCGCGCGGTCCATGCCGATGGCGCGCAGGACGCCGATCTCCCGGGTGCGTTCGGTGACCGACATGGCCAGGGTGTTGATCATGCCGAGCGCGGAGATGATCACGCCGATGGCGAGCAGTCCGAAGACCATGGTGATCAGGTCGCCGGCGACGCCGGCCTGCTCCTGGACGAGCTGGGCGCGGTTCTGGACCTTCAGCAGGGGGCTGTTGTCGACGGCGCCGCGCAGTCGCTTCTCCAGGTTCGGCGAAGCGGCGTGGTGGTCGGTGGTCACGAGGACGCGCTGGACGGAGTCGCGCAGGTAGCTGTGCCGCTGGACCTCGCCGCGGTCGGCGAGGACGTCCTGGGCGGTGGGGTTGTCCTGGTAGATCCCGACGACGGTGTACGGCCGGGCGCGGTCGCCGGTGCCCGGGCCGATGGCGGCGCTGACCTGTCCGCCGGTGCTGAGGTGGTTGTCGCGGGCGAAGGTGCTGGAGACGGCGATCCGGCCCGGTCCGATGCCGGTGGCGGAGCCGCTGGTGAAGCGGAGCTTCATGACGTCCCCCACGGTCTTCGGGTCGACGCCGGAGACCTGCCGGGCGCGGGCGCCGGTGGAGATGGTGGAGTCCGCCACGGCGGAGGCGGTCGTGACGCCGGGGACGGAGCCGAGCCGCTGGACGGCGGCCGTGTCGATGGCGGTGGTCGTGTTGCGGGTGCTGATGACGTAGTCGGCGCTCAGGCCGGCGGCCGCCTGGGAGTCCAGGGCGCGGCTGGAGGAGTGGTCGATGACGGCGAGTCCGGAGACCAGCGCGGTGCTGATCATCAGGGCGACGGCGGTGGCGGCGGTGCGGCGGGGGTCGCGCAGGGCGTTGTCCTTCGCGAGGTCGCCGGCGACGCCGAACCGGGCGGTGAGCCGGCTGATGAGGCGGATCACCGGGCCCGCCAGCAGCGGTGCGAGGACGATCAGGCCGGTCACGAGGATGCCGCAGCCGAACATCGCGGTCCGCAGGTTGTCGTCCGAGGCGTCCTTCGCGTCGCTCACGGAGATCAGCAGGCCGGCTCCGAGGAGAAGCACGGCCGCCCCGACCACGCCCCGGAGCCTGGACAGTGCCGCGGAGGGGGGCTGTTCGGCGGTGCGCATGGCCTCGATCGGGGCGATGCGCGCGGCACGGCGGGAGGGGAGCCACGCGGCGAGGACCGTGACGCCGACGCCGACGGCCAGGGAGGCGAGGACGGGGGCGGGGCCGATCACCAGCGGACCCTGGGGCAGCAGGTCGTCCGCGGTGCCGAGCACGTCGGGCAGGACGGTGGCGACACCGAGCCCGAGGATGAATCCGAGCACGGAGGCGACGAGGCCGACCAGGGCCGCCTCGGCGAGCACGGAGCGGACGACCTGGCCGCGGGTGGCCCCGATCGCGCGGAGCAGCGCGATCTCCCGGGAACGCCGGGTGATGAGCATGGTGAAGGTGTTGATGATGAGGAACGAGCCGATGAAGAGCGACACCGCGGCGAAGATCATGGGCAGCCGGGAGTAGCTGCTGGTCCTGGTGTCGATGAAGACGGACTGCTGGTTGGCGGCGGCGGTGGCGGTGGTGGCCTCGGCGCGGTCGGCCGGCAGGAGCGCGCCGATGCGCTGGGCGAGCGCGAACTGGTCGGTGCCGGGCGCGGCGGAGACGTCGATCCCGGTGTAGCGGCCGGGGGTGGCGAAGAGCTTCTGCGCGGTGGCCTTGTCGAACACGGCGAGAGTGCCGCCGGAGGTGACCCGGGTGTCCTTGGTGGAGACGATGCCGACCAGCCGCATACGGAGGACGGGGCCGTCGGTGGCCAGGGTGACGGTGTCGCCGAGCGCGTAGTGGCCGGCCGTCGCGGTGCCGCGGTCCAGGGCCACCTCTCCGTTGTCGCGCGGGGCGCGGCCCGCGGTCAGCGGGTAGCGGCTGTCCTTGCCGTTCTTGCCGGGGATGTAGGCGGCGGCCAGCTTGCCCATCGCGTTGTCGGCGCGCATCGGCGTGCCGTTCTTGGCGGCCAGGGTGACCGAGCCGTCGGCCGTGGGACGGACCGCGGTGACACCGGGCACGGCGGCCAGTTCGGCCACGAGGGTGTCGTCGAGGACGGTGGTGCGCCCGTCGGCGGGGGTGCCGGGCGGGTATTTCGGGTCCACGGTGACGGCGATGCCGGCGTAGTTCTTCGCCATGGAGGCGCGGTAGGCGGAGGTGGTGGAGTCGGCGAAGACGAGCGAGCCGGAGATGAACGCGACACCGAGGCAGACCGCGAGGACGGTCATGATCAGACGTGCCTTGTGCGCGAGGACGTTGCGCAGGGCTGTTCGCAGCATGGTGGGCTTTCGACGGGTGCGGGAGGGCGAGGGCTGGGCGGCGGACGCGGTCAGGAGGTGCGGCCCTGGGCCTCGAAGGCGAGCATGCGGTCCAGCACGGCGCCGGAGGTCGGCTCGTGCAGTTCGTCCACCAGGCGGCCGTCGGCGAGGAACACGACGCGATCGGCGTAGGAGGCGGCCACGGGGTCGTGGGTGACCATCACCACGGTCTGGCCCAACTCCCGTACCGAGTCGCGCAGGAAGCCGAGCACTTCGGCGCCGGAACGGGAGTCGAGGTTGCCGGTCGGCTCGTCGGCGAACACGATCTCGGGGCGGGAGGCCAGGGCGCGGGCCACGGCGACGCGCTGCTGCTGGCCGCCGGAGAGTTCGGTGGGGCGGTGCGCGAGCCGGCCCGCCAGGCCGACGGTGGCGACGACGGCGTCCAGCCACGTGGCGTCGGCCTGCCGGCCGGCCAGCCGCAGGGGCAGGGTGATGTTCTCCAGCGCGGTGAGGGTCGGCAGCAGGTTGAAGCCCTGGAAGACGAACCCGACCTTCTCCCGCCGCAGTTCGGTGAGCTGCCGGTCGTTCAGGGCGGACAGCTCGACGCCGCCGATCCGGGCCGATCCCGAGGTCACCGGGTCCAGGCCGGCCATGCAGTGCATCAGCGTGGACTTGCCGGAGCCGGAGGGACCCATGACGGCGGTGAACCGGCCCCGCGCGAAGTCCACGGTCACCGCGTCCAGTGCGGTGACGCGGGTCTCACCCTTCCCGTAGATCTTGGTCAGGCCGGACGCGCGGGCGGCCGGCTCCGTGAGGGGTGCGCTGGGGAAAGGGAATGTCTGTGACATGGATGCTCCGCCTGGGAGGATGAGCGCGCGCTGAGCCGCGCGAACCGGTGGACGTATCCATCCTCACGGCTCTGACCTGCGCAAACGTCATCCTGGGGGCGGGAGTTGACCTCTGCCGAAAGGGTGGCGACAGCCGGCTCCTCTCCACCGAAGGGCAGAGACCCGGGCGGAGGGTCTCTGCCCAGGGGGAGACAGGGCTACGGGGAGGAGGCGGTTCCGTCAGGAGGCCAGCCCGGTCCGGTGGGCCAGCAGCGCGGCCTGTACGCGACTCGTCGAACCGGTCTTGTCCAGGATCGCGCCCACATGGGTCTTCACCGTGCCGATCCCGATGCCGAGCCGTGCGGCGATGTCCTGGTTCGACAGTCCCTCGCCGAGCATCGCCAGGACCTCGCGCTCCCGTCCGGTGAGCCGGGCGATCCGTTCGTCGGTGAGCGCGTCGCCGGTGTTCCGAGGGTCACCGGCGCGCAGCATCCGGGTGACCACCGCCCCGGTCACGCCCGGGGAGAGCACGGCGTCTCCGGCGGCGGCCGCCCGTACCGCCCTGATCAGCTCCTGCGGGCCCTCGTCCTTCAGCAGGAAGCCCGCGGCGCCCTCGTGCAGCGCCCGGACGACGTTGTCGTCGTCACCGAAGGTCGTCAGCATCACCACACGCGGCGCGGGATCGAGGGCAAGGAGTGGAGCGATGGAGGCCAGGCCGTCGCGTACGGGCATCCGGACGTCCAGCAGTACGACGTCGGGGCGGTGCGCGGCGGCCATCTCGACGGCCTGGCGTCCGTCCGGGGCCTCGGCGACGACGTCGATGTCGTCGGCGTGCCGCAGGATCAGGCGTACCCCGTGGCGGATCATCGCCTCGTCGTCGGCGAGCAGGACACGGATCGGGCGGGTGGGCTCGGTCACGGAGTCTCCCAGGGTGTGGCGTCCCGGACCGACGGGACGGTGAAGCGGTCGATGGCGATGAGGCGCTGTGAGGCGTCGAAGCAGTAGCGGGCGATCATCAGTGCGCCGGGCCGGACCTCGGTGGCGCCGTTGAACGGATAGACACAGCCGACCGTGCCGGCGGGACGGGGCGGTTCGTGGCCGGTGGCCGCGGCCCGGACGGCCTTGTTGTCCAGGACACCCGCTGCCGTCACGTCGTTGTAGGTCATGCCGACCCGGGGCAGCGGGCGCGGCCCGGCGTCCTTGTGTGGCGCGGTGCCGTACACGAAGGCGGTGCCGAGGGCCATCAGCACGCTCAGTGCCCCCAGTCCGAGGGCGAGAGTGAGCGTCTGCGCGGTCCGGCGCTCGGGGGCGACCGCTCCTTCGGCAATGACCTCGCCTCCCTCCGGTCCTGTGCCGGGCCGTTTGAGGGTGGGGGCGTCGCCGGGCTCGGCCGGCACGATCGCGTCCACCTGGAATCCGCCGGACGGAAGCGGGGCGGCGTCGAACGTCCCGCCCAGCAGCTCCACCCGCTCCCCGAGGCCTGCGAGACCACGACCGGTGCCTACGGTGCCGGTGGGGACCGGTGGCGCGGGCGGTGCACCGTTACGGACAGTGACCCGCACCGTCGCGTCGTCGTGGACGACCGTCACGGTGACGTGGGACGCGCTCGCGTACCGGTGCACGTTGGTCAGGGCCTCACGCACGACCCTGTGCACCGCCCGGCGTACCCGCGCGGGGCGGCCGTCGAGGTCCGGGCCCGTCCAGTCCAGCCGTACGGCGATCCCACCGTCACGGGACTCCCCCACCAGCGCCTCGATGTCGGCGCGGGTACCGGTGGCGTCGGTGAGCGCCTCCGGACCGGTGTCCCGGCCCAGCGGCCCGAGCACCCCGAGGGCCTGCCGCAGCTCGCGCATCGCGTCCCGGGTGGTCCGCCGTACCAGGACGGCCTCCTCGCGCAGCTCGGGGTCGGCGCGCTCCAGGGCCAGCTCCAGCCCGCCGGCGTGCAGCGAGATGAGACTGAGCCGGTGCCCCACCAGGTCGTGCATCTCTGCGGCGATACGGGACCGCTCATGGGTACGTGCCTCGCTGTCGGCGAAGCGGCGCGCCCGTTCCGCCGCGTCACCGCGTTCGCGCAGGGCCTGCACCAGACGGCGCTGCTGCCCGTAGGACGTGCCGACGAGACCGGGGACGATCACGGCGGTCGGTGTGAGGACGAGGCCGAGCGCCAGGCCGTACGGCACCGGGCCCGGCCCGAGCCAGGGCGCGGACACCGTCGCGCACGCCACGACCAGGGTGCCCGCGGCGGCCAGCAGCCGGGCACGCCGCCTTGCCCGGACCGTCCGCCGCGCCACCGTGTACGCGGTCGCCGCCGCGACCGGGCCGACGGAGGGTGCCAGGCCCGTCAGCGCGGCGAGGACGAGGAGCACGGCCACGGGGAAGCGTCGGCGCAGCGGGTGGAGCGCCACGCCGGCAGCGAGCGCCAGGAGCTGGAGATACGGGCGGGGCAGGAGCCCGATGCCCGTGACCGCCAGACACACGCCCAGACCGGCGAGGGCGACCCCGGCGGTTTCCGCCACCGCACGTGCGTGGCCGCCGGAGAACGCTGGGTGGGGGCGGCTGCGGGCAGGGCGGCTGAACAGAGGAGTGCGTGACACGCTGACCAGTATCGATACCCGCGACCGCGGCAGGCGTACGCCTCACGGCTGATCCGCCACTCTGCCGAAAGGCAGAGACGCCCCGCTTCGCACGAAGGGAGCCGGGCCGGTCACGGGCACGCCCTACCGCTGCCTCATCGATCAGCTGACCTTGTCGGCGATGATGCGCGCGCATTCCAGGGACTCGGCACACGTCGTGTCCACCTCCAGGTCGTAGGACACCCCCTCGTGAACCGTTTCCGCCTGCAACGCGGCCATCCCCTCGACCCGATCGCCCCGTGCGATCTCACGGCCCGCGGCCACCGCGCTCTCACACCTGACACCGACCCACAGCACGTCGAGTCCGCCCAGAGCCTTCTGCCACCGCCGCTGGGACTCCGCTCCACCGAGGAAGACATCGTCGATGATGATCCTGGCACCCGCGCGGGCCATCGCCACGATGCCCTGCATCCAGGCCGCCTCCAGCGCCAGGAAGTCCTCCCCGAGGCTCACCCCGCCGTCCGGAGCCAACACGATCCCCTCGTCCGCCCCCTGCATCCTCGCGGGCAGAGTCTCGACGAACGAGTCGCATCCGAACGCCAGCCACGGGTCGGGCAGTACGGCTTGGAGACACCGTACGATCCCCGACTTCCCCGCGCTGGAGCCACCGTTGAGAATGATCATCTGAGTCGTCACCGCGCCACGGTAGGGCGCTTCGCTCACGGCACGGAAACGAATTTCGGCAGCCGCTCCCCCGCTGCCCGGGATTTTCGGCCCCCTCACCCCCAGGCGAGCCGGTTCCCAGGGAGGCGGCGAATGGCCCGGGCGGGGGATTCAACCTACGATTCACATGGGTTTGTCCTTGCATGGTTGGAGTCAGCCCATGACGCGTTCGTGCATACGGTTGCGCAGGGGGGCCGTGACCGCCATCGCGGTGGGGATGCTGTCGGTCCCGGTCGCCGACGGGGCCGCGGCAGGGGCGCGGACACCCGTTCCCGCCTCTGTCACCGCTGTCGAACCACCCGCGCCGTCCGCTTCCGCGTCCGCCGCCCAGGGTGATTTCCGCGAGCTCACTCCTGCCGTGGCGCGGCAGCTCGACGAGGCCGTGCAGCGGGTCATGCGAGAGGCGAACGTTCCAGGGGTGACCGTGGGGCTGTGGACGCCCGACAAGGGGCGCTATGTGCGGTCGTTCGGGGTCGCCGACAAGAGCACGGGCCAGAGGATGTCGCCGGACCTGTACATGAGGATCGGCAGCGAGACGAAGACGTTCACCGTGACCGCGCTCCTGGAGCTGGTCGACCAGGGCAAGGTGGGGCTGGACGATCCGATCGGCACGTACGTCGAGGGCGTTCCCAACGGGGATCGGATCACCCTGCGCGAGCTGGCCGGGATGCGCAGCGGGCTGTTCAACTATTCCGAGGACGAGGACTTCTACAAGGCGCTGACGTCCGATCCACGGCGTCCGTTCACGCCGCAGCAACTGCTCGACTACGCCTTCAAGCACCCCGTGCTGTTCCCGCCGGGCGAGAAGTTCTACTACTGCAACACCAATCTCATCCTGCTCGGCCTGGTCGTCGAGAAGGTCGGCGGCCAGCCGCTCGGGGACTTCATCCGGAAGAACGTCCTGACACCGGCCGGCATGCACGACACGTTCTTCCCTGTCGGAGCGGAGTTCCCGAGGCCGCATGCGCAGGGGTACACGAACCAGACCGCCAGCGGGCAGGTCGAGGACGCCGCTGATTGGAATCCTTCCTGGGGCTGGGCGGCCGGTGCGATGATCTCCGATCTGCAGGACTTGCGCGTCTGGGCCCGCACGGTCGCCACAGGCGTCCTTCCCGACGGGAAGACTCTGATCAGCCCTGCCACGCAGAAGCAGCGGCTCACCACGCCCCCGACCACGATCCCGGGCGTCGGGTACGGTCTCGGCATCTTCAACGTCCAGGGCTGGATCGGTCACAACGGCTCGCTGCCGGGCTACGAGTCCCTGACGGTCTACCTTCCGGCGGCCCAGGCGACCCTTGTCGTGCTGCTGAACACCGACATCGACCATGCCGGTTCGGAGCCCAGCACGCTCTTCGGCGAGGCGATCACGAAGATCGTCACGCCGGGGAACGTCTTCAACCTGCCCGCGCAGCCCGCGGCGAAGTGAGCACCTGCCAAAGTCCCCCTGGCGCCTACTCCCCAGAGGTTCGAACGAGCACGCCGTTCTCATCACGCTCGTACACCCGGCCGCGGTTCTTCTCGATCTTCTTGGCGACTTCGTGAGCGAGGTCCACACCGTTCATCTGCGCCAGGGCCGCGAGGTAGAGAAAGACGTCGGCGAGCTCCTCGCCGAAGTCCTCCTTCTTCATGCGCCAGGCGGTGAACGCCTCGCCGACCTCGGCCGTCAGGAGCCCGAACTCGAGGGGCACATCGGTGGTGTTGAACCCCTTGTCGAGTTTGTTCTCCCACGCGAGCCGCTGGGCGTCACTGATGTCCAAGTCTTCTCCAGTAAGGGTGCGTTGAGTTCGATGCCGGAGCAGCGTAGCCGGGACCCTGGCGTGCCTGGGCACAGCGCACCCACGCGCGCGGGCGGGGGCGGCATAGCCTGGACGGATGACCAGCAACGATCTCGGAGATTTCCTGCGTGCCCACCGAGCCCGCCTGCTCCCCGACGACGTCGGGCTCGTCTCCCACGGGGCGCGCCACGCCATGGGCCTGGACCCGGACTATCGGCGCCTGCACGATCTCGTCGGTTCCCTGACCGAGGAGAGCGAGGAATTCGCCGCCCTGTGGTCCTCGCACACCGTGCACGGAAAGACCCGTGACAGCAAGGAGCTCGTCCACCCCGACGTCGGCCCCCTCGACCTCACCTACCAGACCTTCGACGTCCGCGGAGCGCCGGGCCAGCGGCTGGTGGTCTACCTCGCCGAACCGGGCAGCCCCGGCGCCCAGGCGCTCGCCCTGCTCGGCAGCCTCCAGGCCAGGGACGACGGCGTCAGGCAGCGGGCGTCCTGAGCAGGTACTCGCGGGAGGCTTGGACCTCGTGGCGCAGGGCGGTCAGGTCGACGTCGAGGACCTGACCGTTCCATTTGCGGGGCTCGCCGTTGATGAGGACGGCGCTGATGTTGCGGGCGTCCGAGCCCAGCACAACGGTGCCGACGGCATCGTTGAGCGGCATGTTGTTCAGGTCCTCGGCCTGGATCACCAGCAGGTCGGCCTTCTTGCCGGGGGTGAGGGAGCCGGTGACGGCGGCCAGCCCGTTGGTACGGGCGCCCTGGAGGGTGGCGAAGTCCAGGACGTCGTGGGTGGTGATGCGGGCCGGCCGCTGGTCCGTGCCGTAGGCGGTGTTGACCGCGCGCATCCGCTGGATGGCGTGCAGAGCCCGCATCTGCGTGAACATGTCGCTGACCAGCGCCACCTCGACGTCGATGCTCAGACCGGGCCGCACCCCGGCCGACAGGGCCTCGTCGATCGCGGGGATCGCGGTCTCCAGCCCGATCTGGGCGTCCGAGGTCGGAGCCAGGGCGATGGTCGTTTGCCGCTCTCCCCGAGGGTGGACATCACATAGGCGCCGAGATCGTCGACGTCCGGCATGATCCGACGCAGCTGTGTCTGCCAGGCATGCCGGTGCGTGTCGACGAAGCCCGGCGTAAGGATCGCGCCGGTCACGTCGACGACCACCGCGCCCTCCCGGCTCAGATCATGACCTGTCGCGGTGATCGTGTCGCCCTCGACGAGCAGGTCGGCGCCGTCCAGGACACCGGCATCGGGATCCATGGTGACGATGGTCGCGCCGGTGAACAGAACACGCCGCTTGGGGTCGGCGGATCGGCGCTGAAGCTGTTCGAGCACGGCGGGGCTGGTGGTGCCGGAGGAAGTCAAGGGGAGGATCCTGTTCGTCGTGCCAGGGGCGACGGGCCCCTACGTGGTGGGCTACGACTTCAGCTTCGGACCGGCCGCCGGCGGCAACCAGGCCGCCATCTGCCCAGGTACAGCACACCCTGGCTCAGACCGATCCCTCGGCCGATTGCCACGCCCCGCCTCGTACCGCCGGGTTCAGGCGGCGGTAGGTTCGTCGGCGAGGTAGGGCGGAGCGGGCTCGTACTGGATGTAGCGGCGGACCGCGCGGGCGTGGTCGCGGCCGTGGAGGCGTCCGATGAGCCACAGTGCCATGTCGATGCCGGCGGAGACGCCCTGGCTGGTGACCAGGTTCCCGTCCACGACGAAGCGGGCGTCGTCGACCACGGTGACGTCACCCCGGGCCCGCAGGTCGGCCTCGAACTGGTAGTGGGTCGCGACCCGCCGGCCGCGTGCCGGGCCCGCCTCGTGCAGGAGCAGGGCTCCGGTGCACACGCTGGTCGTCCAGGTGGTGGTCGCGGCGGTCCTGCGGATCCAGTCGACGAGTTCGGGGTTGGACACTTCGCGGCGGGTGCCGTTGCCGCCCGGGACCAGCAGGACGTCCAGCGGTGGGTGGTCGTCGAAGGTGTGGTCGGGCAGGACGCGCATGCCCTTGTTGCAGCGGAAGGCGCCCGGGTGTTCGGCGATGAGCGTCACGGTGTCCGCGTGGTCGCGCAGCATGGAGGAGGCGGTGAACACCTCCCATGGTCCGACGAAGTCCAGCTCCTCGGCGCCCTCGAAGGTCAGCAGGCCGTAGGTGGTCACAGGTGCTCCTTGGTGGATCGGAATCGGTCGCGGTAGTCGGACGGTGCGACGCCCAGGTGCCGGTGGAACGCGCGGCGCAGTGTTTCCGCGGTGCCGAAGCCGTAGCGTCGCGCGATGGTGTCGAGAGGGTGGTCGCTCTCGGCCAGCGCCCGCTTGGCCGCCTCGACGCGTACGCCCTCGACGTACGACGCGGGCGGCACGCCGAGTTCGGTGGTGAAGCGGCGTTGGAGGTGGCGGGGGCTCAGTCCGGCGTGCGCGGCGAGGTCGGTGATGCGGTGCCGGCCGCCGGGGTCGGCGTGGATCGCCGAGACCGCGGAGCGGATGGGGTCGGTGGTGGGCTGCGCCGACCACAGCGGGACGCTGAACTGCGACTGGGTGCCGGGGCGGCGCAGGAACAGCACCATCTCCTGCGCGGTGGCGTGGGCGACCTGGCGGCCCAGGTCGTCCTCGACCAGGGCCAGCGCGAGGTCCATCCCCGCCGTCACTCCCGCCGATGTCCACACCCGCTCGTCCCTGAGGAAGATCGGGTCGCAGTCGACGACCAGTTCGGGATGCTCGCGTACGAGTTGTTGTTCGCGTGCCCAGTGGGTGGTCACCCTCCGACCCCGCAGGAGTCCGGCGGCGGCCAGCAGGAACACTCCGCTGCACACCGAGGTCACGCGCCGGGCACCGGCCCCCGCCTTCGCGATCCAATCGGTCAGTGCTGGATCGTGCCGTGCCTGGTCGACGCCGTCGCCACCCGTCACCACCAGGGTGTCGATCCGCTCGGGGTCCAGGTCGGCCACGCCGTAGGGGGCGTGCACCGAGAGGCCACTGGCGGAGAGCACCGGTCCTGGCCGGGGCGCCACGATCCGGCAGGAGTATCCGCCGGTGAGCCGGTGGGCATGCTGGAACACCTCGTACGGGCCAAAGAGGTCGAGGGACTGGAAGCCCTCGAAGATCACGAAGGCGATGCGGTGCTGATCCACCTCTCCAGCCTCCGGCCCGATACCTGATGGCGTCAACGACGGCCACCCCACGTTTCGTGCCATACGGTCCGAGCGACAGGCGCCGACTGCGTCGAGATTCAGCCAATGCGCAGAGAAGTCGCGTCACGCTCAGGGCGCGTGCCGGACGTATCGCCGCCCGCCATCGGCCGCATTGATCATGGCGTCGGTACCGGCGGCCTGCGGAAACGATTCACGCCACACGACCCTCACATTCGGCCAACTTTCTTCCATTTCGCCTCGTGTGACGCACTGACCAGTGGACTTTCCAGATTTCGCGGTGTCCCCACCGACCCCGTCGTGGCCCTGATTCACCCCGAGTAGCATGCTCGGCCTGTTGTCGTGCACACGATCGCGCAGTCGGTTTCCGGCCGCGCGCCGAAACTCAAGGGGGAACTCTTGGCAGCACGCGGAACACTGCTCGCGGCCGCGGCCGTGGGGGCGCTGGCGCTGGGCGCCACCTCGCCGGCCGCCGCCCAGGGGCACGTCGCCCGGGGCCACGCCACCCAGGGGCAGGAGAAGCAGCAGACAAAAATCGAGATCCGGGAGGCGCTGCCTGCGGAGATACCCCAGGAAGCCGAGCTGAGCGCCAAGGCGGCAGGGTGCAAGGTCGGAGCGCAGATATCCGACCGCTTCTCCTCCTGCGCCGAGAAGTACCTGATCGTTTCGATCGTGGAGATCCCGAGCGGGAAGATCCTCGGTACGGCTCTGTTCGACGCGCAGAACAAGACCAGGCTCAACTACAAGTCCGGCACCTGGGAACAGGAGGCCGTGCTGAAGATGGTCCGTTCCTTCGGCGTCGCCAAGTTCGGCACGATGGCGAGCGCGGAAGTGGACTGCAAGGCGTCCCAGGGCAATGGCTGCACGTCGTCGCCGGGCATCATCGGTCCCAAGGTCTTCTGGGGTATCTGGGGAACCTCGACCAACACGTACACCTTCAAGGTGTCCTCTCCGGGCAACGCCCTCGTAGGACACGCGCCGCAGACGAAGGTGACGGTCAGCCACCCGTCCAGCCCCGAGAAGGCCACCTTCACGCTCGCCAACATCGCGCCGGTCCGCTGCGACAGCGAGAAGAACATCGGCAACATCGGCCGGGGCTGTGTGCATCCGCTGGTGAAGCCCGTCTACCGGCTGAGCAAGGGCGACAAGGCGGTCAAGGGCGTCGCCGAGCACATCGAGGACGCCCAGAAGCACAAGCTGAAGAAGCCGTGGGGCGTCATGGACAAGGGGTACCCGCTGCACAGGCTGCCCAATGGAACGCTGTCCACGGCGAACCGGAACGCGGCGTGCACGACGGCCGTCAAGAACAGGTACAAGCCGAAGAGCTGCGACGAGTACCCCTTCGCGGGCAGCTACGAAGGCGCGGCACTCAACTCGGACTACTCCACAGCCCCGGTTCCGTTGAGCGAGAACCGCACCGAGGGCGGGTTCAAGTACCGGGGCAGGTTCATCATGCAGAACCGGGTCCTGGACTACGATGAGTTCTGGGTAGAGATCACCAAGTAACAGAGCGGTAGTCCAGAGGACGGAGCGGGTCGTGACCGACCTGATCGGGGCCGCCACGGCCCGCCTGTCCACCCCCGAGGGCCAGTACGCGATCCTGAGCCCCGCGGCGGAGGACGCACAGGACAGCATTCCCGATACCGGCGAACTGGCCGCCACCGGCCTGTTCGCCGCGGGGACCGACGGTGCTCTGATCATCACGGGCACGGACCACGGGGACATCGGCATCCGCGTGGAGCTGTGGAGCGACGTTCCCGCCGTCGACGACACCGCTTGGGACGACATCGTCGAGGCCAGCTACACCGCGACCGGAACGGCACACGTGCACAACGTGGAAGGTCAGCCGGCCGCACTGCCCGACCTCGCCTGGGCCGGCCCCGGCACATACCGGATGCGGGTGAGCGTACGGGGACGGGACGCGGGCGCGGCCGCGGACGACGACGGTACCGGTCCGGGCCCGGTGGAAGAGCACCTGATCCAGGTCTGGCCCGCGCCGACGACCCCGCCGTACGCGCACAAGCTCACCGACGAGCTGGGAGAAACCTGGCGCAGCGAGGCCGCCGCCGACTGAGGTGGAGGGCGCGGGTGCGGGGCCGTCAGTCGGTGGTCGCCCGGGATTCGCCGGTGTGGGAGCGGTGCCGGTCCACGATCCCCTCGACGATCCTCATCAGCCGGCCTCCCGCCTGGTCGATGCTTCCGTTCTGTGTGCTGACCTGCGCGCCTTCGAGCGCGAAGGTGATCTCGGCCGCGGCCTGCTCGGGATCGGGCAGCCCGGCCTCGGCGCACATGCCGACCAGCCTGCGGGTCTGGCGGGCCTTGTGCTGCTCGATCACCTGACGTGCGGGATGTGAGCGGTCGGGCAGCTCGGCGATGGAGTTGATGAACGGGCAGCCCCGGTGCGAGATCGCCGGCAGTCCCTCGGCGATGAAGCGGGCCAGGCCGAGGATCTGCTCCCTGGGCCGACCGGGGTGTTCGGCCTCGACCCGGTCGAAGGCTGTCTGGTAGTCGGCGGCGACGATCCGCAGCCATTCCGCGACCAGGGCGTCCTTGGTGTCGAAGTGCCGGTAGATCGCCATTTTTGTGGTCTCGGCCTTTTCGGCGATCGCCTGGACGCCCACCCGCTGAATCCCCTCGCTCTGGAAGAGCTCTTCCGCCGCGTCGAGGATGCGCTCACGAGGCGGCAGCTTCGCCACCCTGCCCGGCCTGCTGACGGTCGATGCCATGACCACTTCCCCTGACGTCCGGCCTGTTGTGGGTCCCCACACCCCTGCTATGGTACCAATCCGTTCCACGCGATACCGTTCGGTATCATCAGGTACTCAACGGTATCGCTCTTTCCGTTGTCCGCTATCCGTTATCCGCTAGGAGTGGCAGTGAGAATTTCCGAGTACGTGGGCTTCGACGCGGTCGGGCTCGCGGAGCTGGTGGCCAAGGGCGAGGTGACCGCCGCCGAACTGGAAGCAGCCGCACGCGAAGCCGCCCAGGCGGTCAATCCTCGGATCAACGCGATCGTGGAGACATGGCCCGCCGACGACGAGCCCAGTCCCGGCAGCACACCGTTGGCCGGGGTCCCTTTCCTGATCAAGGACATGGGAGTCTCCATGACCGGACGGCGAATGGAGCTGGGCAGCCGTCTCGCGGCCGGCCACGTCGCCGGCGCCGACTCCTCCCTCATGCTCCGGTTACGGCGCGCCGGCCTCGTCACGTTCGGGCGTACCACGACACCGGAGATGGCCTACAGCACCACGACCGAACCCGCGCTGTACGGCGCGACCCGCAACCCGTGGGACCCCGAGCGGAGCGCGGGCGGATCCAGCGGGGGCGCGGCCGCGGCCGTCGCCGCCGGGGTGGTCCCGATCGCCCACGCCACCGACGCCGTGGGCTCGATCCGCGTTCCCGCCGCTTACAACGGCCTCTTCGGGCTGAAACCCACTCGTGGCCGGATCTCCGCAGGCCCCTACATGGACGAGATCTTCAACGGCTTGGCCGGGCACGGCAGCGTCAGCCGCACCGTACGCGACAGTGCGGCACTGCTCGACCAGATCCGCGGCCCGGAACCGGGCGACCCCTACTTCGCCCAGGAGCCGTCCCGGCCGTACGCGGAAGAAGTCACCCGCCACCCGGGCTCGCTACGGATCGGTGTCCTCACCCAGGCATGGGGTGGGCACCGCACCGCCCCACCCGTTGCCGAGGCCCTCTCCCGTACCGTGCGTCTCCTCGAATCCCTCGGCCACCGGGTGGAGGAGGCCGAGGTCGACCTCGGGGCCGACTGGGAGGAGTTCGTCCTGGCCAACACCCGGCTGCTGACGGCGAACCTCGCGGCCTCGGTCGACGAATTGGCCGCCGCCGTCGACCGGCCCGTCGACTCCTCGACGCTCGAACCGGTGACCCTTGCCGGCTACCACTACGGGCAACGGGTCGGTGCCACCCAGTTCGTCACCGCCCTCGCGATCCGGAACCGGGTCGCCCGCAGCCTGGCACGGTACTTCGCCACTCACGACATACTGCTCACCCCGACCTTGCCGGAGCTTCCCGTGCCCTTGGGTACCCATGCCGAGGGAGTGGAGGCGATGGACGGCCTTGGCTGGGTTCGGCGCCTCTTCGACCTCTCGCCGTTCACGGCGGCGTTCAATGTGGCGGGTACGCCCGCCATGTCCGTGCCCGTGACGGCCGATGCCGGGACGGGGCTCCCGGTCGGCATGCAGTTCGCCGCCGGTTACGGGCTCGAAGGCCGTCTCTTCCGCCTCGCCGGGCAGCTCGAACAGGCAAGCCCGTGGTCGGGCCGAACCCCCACGGTGTGGGCGGGGAACCATATGGGCCTGGGAACCGAGCACCACGAGGGCGGGCCGAGCCCCTGCAAAGTAGCGAAATGAACCGCTGAACACCGGGCACTTCCAGGGAACTCGTGCCCGGTCCGGCCTCCTTCAGCTCACGAACTCTTCGTCGCCATAGCGCACCTGAGCCGTGTTCCAGTCGGCGCCAAGCGCTTTCGTGAACTTCTTGGCCAGCGGCAGGTTGGCGATGGGAGCGACGAGGATGAGCCGCCCGTTGAGAGTCGTCGAGCCGCCGCCGAGCTTGTCGCGGGCCTCAGGGTCGGCGAGCAGCGCGTCGTGCAGGCGGGTCGAGCTGACACCGGGGGCCTGGATCTCGACCGCATCGGTTTCCGGCGACGTCCTCGGCAGGCAGCGGAACGTGAGCACCGATTCCTGGCGGTACTGCTTGGCGATGACGCCGGCGATGTGGTGGAGTCCGTCGCGGCCGACCTTGTTGACGTCGAACTCGCGCGAGCGTTCGTAGGTGGCCTGCTTCAGGTCGCCGGACCAGAAGACACCATCCAGGAGAGTGGAGGCGCCGGGCCTCGCACCGTTGGCGTGGATGATCCCGCGCACCTCGCGGTCGAAGCGCGTGAGACGGGTCTTGAGCCGGGGATCGGCCGGATCCGTGATGATCGCGGTGTTGTTGGTGGCGAAGATCTCCCCCGCCGGACAACCACGGCCCGCCGGGCTCGCCTCCGCGTTCCCGACGCCCACAACTCCGAGAGTCAGGGCGGTTACTGTGGCCACGATGTGCAACCGTCGATGCATGACGCTCTTCATACCACGTCAACGAGCGAGGGACGCGTTGGTTGAGGGTCAGGCCTTGCGAAACGCCAGGGCGGTCGCCTGAAATGTCACTGTCACTTCGGCTCCGTGAAGTGGCCGTACCACCTCGGCGCCCCCTGCCGCCGCGTGTCCGCGGCACACGAGGTCCATGCCGGGGATCATGGGGGCATGACGGCGCAGCGGTTCGACGTGTGGGCGGCCGGGGACGCCTACGAGCGGTTGGCCCGGTGGTGCGGCCTGGTGGGCTGGCCGCCGCGTGCGTATGGGACTACGCGGAGGGAATGGCGTTTCTGCACCGTTTCTGGGATGCCGTGGTCGCTCTGGATCCGTCGGCTGCTGCCCTGGACGAGGGCCGGCGGTTCCCCATGTGCCGCCCGGACGCGCTGGGCGGGCTGTGGGCGGGGGCCAGAACGTGCGGGCGAGGCCGGCACGTCGCGATGACGGGCCGGCCTCGGCCCGCCGCCCGGCACCGTGGCGTGCGGGCGACGGTGACGGGTGCGGGCAGTGCGTCAGGTCAGTGGTTGGTGCCGGAGGCCCAGATCGCGCGGCTGCCGTCGTAGATGACGACGTTGCCGTCGTCCTGGACGACCAGCCGGGAGCCGGGGTGGCCGTCGGTGTTGGAGGCCCAGACGGCGCGGTTCGAGCGTGTGTAGACGACGAAATTGCCGTCCGTCTGGAAGACGGCCCTCCAGCCCTGGCCGACGGTTCCGGTGGCCCAGCGGGCCCTGTTGAACTCGTCGTAGATAACGAGGTTGCCGTCGGTCTGCATGACCAGACGGGCGGTGTTGGAGCTCACCGACTTGCTTCTCTCCAGGGTGAACGGGGCGTGCAAGGTCCTGGTCTGCTTGACCGTCTGCCCTGCCGTCGTGCCCTTGGCCGCCGTTACGGCGTGGCCGGAGGGCGTCGCGCTCGCCTGTCCGGCCAGCGTCATGGCCGCGAGTGCGGCGGTCGCGAGAATTGTGGCGGTCTTCTTCCCCACGAAAGTGTCCCTTCGCCGAGTTGTTCCTCCACCGGTGCCCCCGGACGGGGGCGGCGCCCCGGACTCTTGCAGCCTCGTGTGCCGGAGGAACACCTTCCGCCGCTCCATGACGTGTTCGATTCCTTCTTTGGCCGGGGGACGGGCGCGGTGGCACCCGTTTTCGGGCAGGAGTGGCCTCAGGACGACTACCGGGGCGACGGCACGGCGCGACACCGTCGCCGCCATGGCCCCGTGGAGAGAGAGCACGGCTCGACGGATCCTCCGAACGACCGACCCAGGCCCGCGCTCGAACGTGGGACAGCTTCTCAGGGACGGACGCCAAGGGCATGGGCCAGTGCGCGCCACTCGGTGAGCGGGAATCCGTACGTCGCGTCGGTGACGACTTGCACCGCGACGTGGTCGGCGCCCGCGGTCAGGCGCTCGGTGATCCGCTCGGCGATCCGGTCGAGGGTGCCCCAGGCTAAGAGGGCGTCGCCGAGCAGCTCGCGGGTATGCGCGGTGTGCTCGGCGGTGGTGAAGTGCGGGTGGACGCCTGCCGTACGGGTGGCAGCCAGCCGCGTCATCCTTGGGCCGTGTGCGCCCACGATCCGGGACGGCCGGGGAATGGGCGCGGGCGAGCCGTCAAGGCCGTCCAGCTCGTCGAGGTAGTCGCACAGGGACGTGTACGGGCGGTGGTAGTCCTGGTCGATCTTCGGGTGGCCCACCCCCAGGCCAAGGAGCAGGCGGTCCCACATCCGCGCCGGCAGCGCGTGGTCCTGACCGCCTGAATCACTCAGGCGCGGTCTGGAGCCCGGTCACAGATATGTGACGTGGCGTGAATTCCTCAGAAGGCATTCTTGCCAGATACCGAGGGCGGTGCCGGGGCCTTCCGGGTCCATCAGGTTGTTCGGGTCATCGTCATGCGGGAGACCACAGGAGTGGGCCACTTCATGCGCGAGGATGCGCGGGCGGCCGTCCGGTGCCGTAGGGGCAGCCATGCCGGGGACGTCCACGGTGACGTAGTCGGTGAGCGGGCCCAGGGAGCAACCCGTCCTACCTCGGACCTCGCGGACGATGAAGACCGTGACAGGGCGGGCGTAGCCAAGGAAGCCGCCGCTGGCGAGGTTGTCGCGGAAGTACTGGCCCGCCGCTCCGAAGCCGTCCAGGAATGCGTCCCAGTTGCAGCCGACTTCCAGTGCGGCGGCAGGGGCCGAGTCGGGCAGGGTGCGGACCATGATGTCGCCCACGGCCAGCACATCCACCTCGCACTCGTCTCGGAAGACGTCCTTGGCGAGTTCTACCGCCGACAGGACCTCGCGCTCTGGCATCAACGGGTAGCCATGCTCGTCGCGAAGGATCAGGACGCGGAGCCGGAGCCTCTTGCGTGGATGGATCCCCAGCAGGCATATGAGGAGATCTGGAAGTCCCAAGAGGCGGTTCGCAGCCTCCGTGATGATGTTCCATCCCTCTTCCACGACGCCCCGTGCGGCATCGTAGACGTCGCTGAAGAAGCCGCCCACCGAGTCGAAGAACCCCATGGCGACTCCCTTGAGACGGACAGGCCGGCCCCCTTGTCCATGAAACCCCGGGAACCCGCAACTCGCACCTCACCCATCCGCCTGCCGGCGTCGGAGCATCACGCCGTCTTCCGACCCGACGCCCTGGTTCACCGCCGGCTGCCGAGGCTCCCGGCTGCGTCCGCCGGTCACGTTTCAGGGTGACGGCGGCGCTCAACCCTCGGCACCGCTCCGGTGACCCGAACGGGCGATCGACGTCGTGGTGTCGGATCCCGCCGCGGGCGAAATGTCCGCGTACGGTCGGTGGAGCAGACGCGCAAGGGAAAGGAGGCCGCGATGCCGGCCCCGCACGCGCCCACCACCGCCATCGGACCGGACACCACCTTGGCCGACGTGTTCGAGCTGGCGCAGCAGCTGCGGGTGGACAGTGTCCGCGCCACCACGGCCGCCGGCTCGGGGCATCCGACCTCCAGCCTGTCCGCGGCCGACCTGATGGCCGTCCTCCTCGCCCGCCACCTGCGCTACGACTGGCAGCGCCCGGAGCACCCGGCCAACGACCACCTGGTCTTCTCCAAGGGGCACGCGTCCCCGCTGCTGTACGCGATGTTCCGCGCGGCCGGCGTCGTGGACGAGCAGGAGCTGCTCACCACCTACCGGCGGGCCGGTGCCCGCCTGCAGGGTCATCCGACGCCGGTCCTGCCGTGGGTGGACGTGGCCACCGGGTCGCTCGGCCAAGGCATCGCGTACGCCATGGGCATGGCCCTGGCCGGACGTGACCTGGAGCGGCGGCCGTACCGGGTGTGGGTGTTGTGCGGCGACAGCGAGATGACCGAGGGATCCGTATGGGAGGCCCTGGACCAGGCCGGGCGCCACAAGCTCTCCAACGTCACCGTCATCGTCGACGTCAACCGTCTGGGCCAGTGCGGGCCGACCGAGTTCGGCTGGGACCTCGAGGCCTACGCCCGCCGCGTCGAGGCCTTCGGCTGCCGGCCACTGACCGTCGACGGCCATGACCTCGACGCCGTCGACCAGGCGCTGACCACCGCCGCCGACGGGCAGGCCCCCACCGTGGTCGTCGCCCGGACCGTCAAGGGACGGGGCGTCGCCCAGGTCGCCGACGCCGACGGCTGGCACGGCAAACCCCTGCCCGACGAGGAATCGGCCGCCCGCGCCGTGGCCGAGCTGGGCGGTGTGCGCCACCTGACCGTTCGCGGCCCCCAGCCGCCCGCCGCCGAGCCGAGCACCCCCGCCCCGCCCGTGGCCGTGGAGCCGCCGACCTTCGACATCGGGGACTCCGTGGCCACCCGGGCGGCGTTCGGCAAGGCCCTGGTGGCCCTGGGGGCACGGTCGGACGTCGTGGTCCTCGACGCCGAGGTCGGCAACTCCACCCACACCGAGGACTTCGCCAAGGCCCACCCCGAGCGCTACATCCAGAACTACATCGCCGAGCAGCGGATGCTCGCCACCGCCGTGGGCATGGCCGCCCGCGGCCACCGCCCCTACGCCGCCACCTTCGCCGCGTTCCTCACCCGCGCCCACGACTTCCTGCGCATGGCCGCCGTCTCCCGGATCACCATGGCCATCAGCGGAAGTCACTGCGGAGTGGAGATCGGCGCCGACGGCCCGTCCCAGATGGGCCTGGAGGACCTCGCCATGATGCGGGCGCTCCACGGCTCGACCGTGCTCTACCCCAGCGACGCCACCTCCGCCGCTGCCCTGACCATCGCCATGGCGGACCTCGACGGCATCTCCTACCTGCGGACCACGCGCGGCGCCTACCCCGTTCTCTACCCGCCCGGGGAGTCCTTCACCGTCGGCGGCTCCAAGGCCCTGCGCAGCAGCGATGCCGATCGTGTCACCCTTGTCGGCGCCGGCGTCACGGTCCACGAATGCCTCGCCGCCGCGGACCGGCTGGGCGCGGACGGCATCGCGGCCCGCGTGATCGACCTGTACTCCGTCAAACCCCTCGACACGGACGCCCTGGCCACCGCCGCCCGCGAGACCGGGGCGCTGGTCGTCGTCGAGGACCACCACCCCGAAGGCGGCCTCGGCGAAGCCGTACTATCCGCCCTCGCCGGTCGGCGTCTCTCCCCCGCCGTCGCCCATCTCGCCGTCCGCGACCTCCCCGGCTCCGGCACCCCCACCGAACTCCTCGGCGCCGCGGGCATCTCACGCGCCCACATCACCCACGCCGCCCGTGTCCTCACCGGGGCCGACCGCGACTGACACCCCCGGTGTCAAGCCGCCGCCCCCGGGTCCGTCGGCTCAGTCGGCGGCGAAGAACACCTTGACGATGCCCGTCTCGGACGGGTGGATCCGGCAGTGGTAGCGGAAGTCGCCGGGGGTGGAGAAGGGGTGGGTGAACGCATTCGTCGCGTTCAGATTCCCGGAGTCCCACAGACCGTCGTCGGAGGTCGTCGTGTGGGTCGAACCCAGCGCTGGGTCGTCCTTGTTGGTCCACGTAACGACGTTGCCGGCGGAGATGATCGTCTCCGCCGGGCTGAACGCCCCTAGAGTGATCGATACATTGGCCATCGTGCACCTCTTCCGATGCGGGGGATGAGCCCGTGAAGTGCCCTGGTTATGCCCCCTGTCATGTGGTTCACCCCTCAACTCACCTGTGTGAGGGACCTCCGCCCCGGCGTCCGACCTGCCCGTAGGACTCGGTCAGCTGCAGGCCCTGGGACTGGGCGAGGGACACCGGCTCGGCGATCAGCTGGTCATGTTTCCCGTCCTCGTCCGCCGCAGCGGACGACAAGCAGAGGAAGATCTGGCAGCAAGGCCAGGGCGCAGGACGATGCGTACGCCGGTGAACTTCTCGGGTGCCAGGCCGGTGCCTGCGGTGAGGATGTCCAGTGGGGCGATCGTCCATGCGTAGGCGATGCCTCCTATCCATCGGCGAAAGACCCGCCAGGGGTCAGGCCATCTGTCGTCCGCGGCGCGCGTGAGGCATGTCCCGGCAAGGAGCTTTCCGACGCTCCGGCGGGTGAGGACAGTGAGCAGGACCTGGTTGGCGAAGGACATCAGCAGAGCCCCGGCGGCCACCCGCAGGAGCAGGCGGGGGTCGGACGGCGCCGGGGCGTCCTCAATGGGGAAGCCCACCAGGTAGAAGAGGCCGGAGAGCAGGCCGGCGGCCCCGGCCAGCGTCATGTCGACAGCTGCTCCGGCGTACCGTCTGCCGTCACTGGCCAAGGGCAGCGCACCCATACGTGGTCACCTCTGTGCGATCTTCGGTGTCATGTCGACAATAGTCGCCGTGGCACATCCGCTGTTGGGGCTCTGTGCGGCTGATCGAAGACGTCATCACGGGTCTTCACGGGGCATCAGGGTCCGACACCGGCACTCCGACAGCCCGTCACGCCGTCCCTTGCCGAGCACACAGACGGCCGTGCGCCCGTGCTATCACCCCGAACCCGCCCTGTCATCCCTCGCGCCCCCGGTCACCCCCGTTTACCCGGGAAGTGACCCGCCGGCCGCCGGCGCGGGTAACATCGCGGCTCACATACGGCAACCGGAGCGAGGACGGCCTCATGTCTGACATTGCCACGTCCCTTACCGACCAGTACACGGCCCGGGTCACCTCGGACATCGAGCGAGTGTCCCAGGAACGGGAGCAGGTGCGCGCCGAGATCTCGGCGTTGCAGAAGCGTTTGGAGACGCTGGAAGCCGACCATCAGCAACTGCTGAAGCTGCGGACGACCCTCACTGGTGAGCCGGCGGCGGTGCGGCCGTCGCCGAGCATGACCGCTGACGAGCCCGAGGCCGGCCGGAAGACGCGCACGAAGGTGCCGCGGCCGCGCTCGGCGCAGCGGGACGCGCGTGCGCGGGCCGATCGCCGCGGGACGAAGTCGGGACGGGGGGAAGTCACGTGGGGTGAGATCCTCCTGTCGTACCTGGCCGATCAGCAGGATCCGCAGTCCGTCGCTGAGATCACGAACGCCGTGAGCGCTGCTCATCCGGACCGTACGGTGCAGGCAACCGTCGTGCGCACCGCGCTGGAAGGACTCGTCGCCCGGGGCAAGGTGCAGCGCAACAAGGAGGATCGTTCGGTCGCCTACAGCCTGGCGGTTCGGCAGGACAAGCCGGCCGAGCCTGAGCAGGGCCAGGCGGAGGTGGAGTCTTCCGAGCCGGCATAGCGGCCGGGCCGGTCACGACGCCGGGCGGCCGGCGATACAGCGGAGCCGGGCTGCCCAGGCCAAGGGGAAAGCTTTCGCCCTGGGGAACGAAGTACCGGGCTGTTGCCCTGACCGGGTGTGCACTGGAAGGGCCCCGATCAACACGTCACATGGCTCGGGTCCCCGGCCGCTACGGCCGGGGACTCGAGCCATCCACATATCCGCCTGGGAGCGGGCAGTTCAGCGGTTGACGAAGGTGAGGTTGGTCGCGTCGTAGCGGTTGCCGGCTATCTGCTCCGGCGGTGCGGTGGCTTCGATGGCGGCGAGGTCCTCGGCGGACAGCTCGATGGTCAGGGCCGCGCGGTTCTCCTCCAGGTACCGCTGCTGCCGGGTGCCGGGGATCGGTACGACGTCGTCGCCTCGGTGCTGCACCCAGGCGAGGGCGAGCTGCCCTGCGGTGACTCCCCTGGCCTCGGCCAGTTCGTTCAGCTTCGCGACGATCGCCAGGTTCCTTTCGAGGTTGCCGTCGGCGAACCGTGGCTGACTGCGCCGCACATCGGTGGCCTCCATTGCCTCGATCGAGTGGTAGCGACCGGTCAGGAAGCCGCGCCCGAGTGGAGAGAAGGGAACCAGGCCGATGCCGAGCTCGCGGCAGACCGGGACGATCTCCGCCTCCAGGTCGCGGGTCCACAGTGACCACTCGCTCTGCAGCGCGGCGATCGGGTGCACCGCGTGCGCCCGCCGGATGGTTGGCGCGCCGGCCTCCGACAGCCCGAGGTGGCGGACCTTACCGGCCTGCACCAGTTCCGCCATGGCGCCGACGGTCTCCTCGATCGGCACCTGCGGATCGACCCGGTGCTGGTAGTACAAATCGATGTGGTCGACCCCGAGCCGGCGCAGCGAGGCTTCGCAAGCCTGCCGCACGTAGGCGGCATCGCCACGGACCAGGGTGGGCTCGCCCAGGCGGTTGGCGAGGCCGAATTTCGTGGCCAGCACGACTTCGTCGCGGCGCCCGGCAATGGCTCGCCCGATGAGTTCCTCGTTGTGCCCGGAGCCGTAGTAGTCGGAGGTGTCCAGGAAGGTCACCCCTATGTCGAGAGCGTGGCGCAGCGTCGCGATCGACTGCGCGTCGTCCGCGGCACCATAGCCGTGGCTCATGCCCATGCACCCCAGGCCCTGGGCGGAGACCGCCAGTTCGCCGAGGTACCGGGTGGGGATGTCGCTCATGCTTGTGTCTCCTGGGCTTGTCGGAACCGTCTGCCCAGGACGCTAGGTATTGGAGCGCGCTCCATGTCAAACGAGGTACGGGTACGACGGCGGCTGGACAGTGGCCCTCCCGGCCGGTTCGCGTGCGCTCATCTCGCAGCGGGTGGCAGGTAGGGCTGGAGCGTCTGGCGGATCCGTCGCGCGCAAACCGCGCAGAAAGGGTGGCCCAAGGCCCGCATGCGGCAGTCGAACTGGGGGCGGTAGGCGCCGCAGTGGTAGTAGTGGGCGCCCTCGAAGGCGCCGACCGTGGCGGCGGGCACCGCGCTCGGCCGGGGGTCGCACTGCGAGCAGTCGGGGTTGGCCGTCGTCGGCATGGCGGTGGTCGCGGGGACCAGGTCCCGCCACTTGTTCGTCGCCCGGTTGGCATCGGTGGTGACGTTGGGCTCCGCCGGCTCGACGGTGGGATGGCGGTCGCGATCGGTGTCCACACCGCAGCCGAAGTAGTACTCGTACTCGTCGGCCAGGCCGAAGGCCGTGTGCCCCATCTCGTGCAGGGCGATCTCGTTGGCGCCCGACGCGAGGGAGTAGACCGCCACCGAGCCGCCGGAGCCGCCGTAGACGGTGGAGTTCACGACAACCATCACCATGTTCCACTGGGGAACCTGGTTGCCCGCCACCGTCAGCGCCGTGGTCGTGTCGACGACCAGCAGCCGGCGGGCCCCGTTGTTGCAGAAGGACGCGTCGAAGTACGTCCGGGATGCCGTCCCGGACCCGCCGCACGAGGTGGGGTCGTCGGCGCCGCTGTCGGTCGAGCTGACGTTCACTCGGTAGACATTGATGGCGGGGCGCAGCGCATCGAAGGGTGGGGTGGCGAAGAGCGTGTTCACGAACGACTGGGAGTCATTGGCGAATTGACCGAGTTGCGCGTTGGTGTAGCCGTCACCCGTGATCACAAGATTCCAGCGCTGGGTCGCCGGCCCGCTGTCGACGATCTTCGTGGTGCCGATGACGGTTCCGTCGGCGGTGGTCATCGTCAGCGCCCCCTCTCGGCCGCGGCCGGGCCCTCGTTCGTGCCCGGCCGCAGGGCGAAGCGCGCCACCTCGGCCGCGGGGGCGAGCGCCGGGCCGCGGCCGAGCGGACTGCTGACGAGCGCGACGTGGTCCGCGGCCTCGATGTCGGGCACCAGAACCGCGAAGGTCCCCCGAGGGGTCTCCACCGGGACCCTGGCGATCGACCGCTCGGGATCCTCGGAGAAGACCTCGGCGTCGCGCCGCACGGGATCGTGCAGGATACGTCGGTACAACGTGTTCCGCTCGGTGTCGCGGACCTCGACCCAGAAGCCCTGCGCTTCCCGCAGGTCCTCCAATGGGTCGCTGGGCGGGAGGAGCATCTCCACCTGCTGCCGGGAGACGAGACGGATGTCCGTCCCCTCGTACTCGAAGATCAGCCGCACGGCGTGCGCTGTGGCGTAGTCCCTGTCTTCTCCGGCCGTCACGGTCGCATCCCCTCTCCCGTGCGGACGGGGACGCCTGCATGGTCAGCATCCCCTGCTTCCAGTGTTCCGCCGGAGCCCGTGATCGCAACCACATATGCCTCAGGCCTGGCCACCACGACCGTTCACCCAAGGCAGCGACCGTCTCCATCGAGTGGCGTCCTTCCCCTTAAGATCGTTCACCTGTTCACGAGGGAGAAACATGCGCAAGATCGTCACAGCTGCGGCTCTGGCACTGACCACGGCTCTGCTGACGGGATGCGGTAGCGACGAGAGCTCGTCGACCGCCGACAAGCCCGCTGCGTCCGCTCAGCCGAAGGGGAAGCCGGACGGCGGGAGCAGCGAGGTCAAGCACGAGGTGACTCTGGAAGTCCTCGGCACCGGCGCGTCGCAGGTCTACTACAACCTGGACACCAACAAGATGGAGCAGGTGCAGCTGCCCTGGAAGAAGACGGCGACCATCACCTTGACGACGGACGCCGAGAAGAAGGTCGGCCAGGTGGTGTCCGTCGTTCCCGGATCCGTCCCCGGCTCCGACGGCATGCTGCACGCGGCGCCCTGCGTCATCACCGTTGATGGGAAGAAGGTGGCGGACAATCAGGGTGGCAAGTCCGACAAGATGTGCGAGTTCAAGGTGAAGTGAGGGGTCCAGGGGGCTGCGGCCGGTCGGTGATCCACCGATCGTCCCCGACCGACAGCACCTCTACTCGAGGTCGTAGACGGCCACCGGCACGCCCCGGTCGGTCAGCCGGTGGACGATGAGCGGTTCGATCCGCTCCCATCGTCCGCCGGCCAGGCCGCATCCGATCCGGGGCATATGCGCCGAGGCCGACAATGCCAAGGCCTGCTCCGACAGCGATACCAAGGCCTGATCGATGGCTTCGTACCGCACGGGCACCTCAGGTGAGGTACGCCGTCGGATGCCGTGCTGTCCGATCATGTTGGCCACCCACAGGCCGTCTTCGACTTCGATGAGTTGTACGGCTCCCAGGGCGAAGTCGTTGGCCGCGCGTTCGCGGTACCAACGTCGAAATGCGGCCTCCGGCTGTGGCCATCTGCGGGAGACCGCCACCACGAAGCCCGCGCCCCACCCGCCGGCGTCATTGCATACGTGAGCGATGATCTTGGGTCCTGGCCCGTACGGACGGGTCGCGTCGCCGCACACATAGGCGATCTTCGTATTCATTAGCCGAGGCTATCGAGGGGGTATGACATCTTTGTCGAGCGCGGGACGACGCGAGATCGGGGATCGCCTGGGTAGGAAGGATGAGCAGCGCCCGGCGGATCCGAGAGGGAGGTCATGTCACACGTCGCCCACAAGGGCTGGGAGCCGACCGCGCTTCCGGCCCCTCTCAGGTGGTGATTTCTCGGGGGTGCTGGTTCATCGACGCGGTCCTCGCGGAAGTGCGGCTCGTGGGCGCATCAGCGGGGCGGAGCTGGAGGCCCACCGGCCGGCAGGGGTCACGCACAGGGACCGTCACGCCCCCGCGAGGCTCAGCCGCTGTTCCACTTCCCCGGCCAATCGGGCGACGACGGCAGCCCCGTCAGGGTGCAGAGTCGCCTTCTTGGCGTTGAAGCAACGCACCCAGAGGCCGGCGGCCCATGCGACCTCGCGGTCGGCGGCGGACCAGGACAGTCCCCTCGCCTCCTGGTAGGCCCGGATGAACTGCTCCGTGTGGGGGATCGACGCCTCGCCGGGGCGGCCGCCGAGGACCGCGTGCACAGCGGCGGCGGCCCCTGCGGTGACGATCTCCGGTAGTGCGACGATGCTGTCCCAGTCGTGCACGGAGTGGAGGACGCCGTCCCTCCACATGATGTTCTGCGCTTCCCAGTCGCAGTGGCCGACGACGGGGGCGCCGAGGTCGTGCTGCGTCAGCCGCTTCCGGGTCCTGGTCGCCGCCTCGTCCAGCCAGTCCGGCCCCGGGTGCTCGTTGAGATCCTCGTCCCGGTCGTCGGGGAGGGGCCAGATCATGCCCTGGTCGTGGTTCCACCACACCCACGGTGGTGGCGGGTCCAGACGGCTCACCTCGCCGACGGCGGGTGCGAGCGACATGAAACGGGCCAACGCGGCGGCCGAGCGGGCGGAGTCGACGGGCGCCACGTCGAGCGCTGCACCGTCCTCCACCAGGGCCTCCATGGTCACGATGTGGCCGTCGAGCCGAATCGCCTCGCCCAGTGGGGCCGCGCAGGGCAGACCTGCCGACCACATCATCCGATGGGTCCGGGAACAGTCGATCAGCCGTTCGGCGAACGGACGGACCTTGACGACCACGCGGCGCTGGTCCACCAGTTCCAGAGCGAGGACTTCGGACAGGTGGGTCCAGCGCCACAGCTCGATATTGGGACGGCTGCCGAGATTGCGCTCCACCAATGCGGAGAGGGTCGTACTGTTGAGTGGGATTGGTTCACCCGCCATGACTGTGGCCTCCGATCGTCGGTCGTACGCAACGCGGTCTTACGGAACGGGGAACGAGGTATGCGAGCTGAGTTGGCCAGTGTCGCCGCCGGCAGCGAACGGACCAACGGGAACTGGGTGGGGGTGACCGCCAGTGCGGTGGTTCTGCTCGACGGTGACGGCTCCGGCTCCGGCTCCGAAGCGGAGGGATGCACAGGGCTCCTCGGGTCTGGTGTGCTGGGTCGGCTCGCCGATCCAGCCGTCACCATCGAGTCGTGTCTGACCGGGGCCGGGGTGAAGGTCCGGCGGACACCGGACGATCTTCTGAATGTTCGTCGTACTCCCCCGCCCCGGCTTGCCGCAGCCGTTGTCAGGGTCGTCCGCGGCGAGTTGGAATGGCTGGTGGTCCACGACACTGTGGTGATCCTGGATCTGCCGAGCGGCCTGCGGATCGTCTCCAGCAGTCTAGGTGAGGACATCGAGCCGGCGTGTGGTGAACCGGTATGTGGCCGGACGAAGCTGGACGGGGTCCGGCAGGTGGCTGTCCTGTCGAGTGGAGCCGCCCGGCTGGTGACGTTCGGCATCGCTGTGTGGGAGCAGGTCATGGACACGCTGGCCAAGGACGGGCCACAGGTGCTCATCGACGAGGTCCGGCAGTTCGAGGCCGTCGATCGCGATTGCCGGCGATGGCCGCGAGCCACAGCTACGGACGACGCCACCGCCGTGCTCCTCCGATTTTGAGTCGGAAGGAACGCCATGCTCAGGGTGTGTCGAAGAGGGGTTGGAGGCGGATGGTGCGGTCCGGTGCCGGGCCGGTGCCGATCAGTGTGACGGTTTCGGCCGTGCCGAGGCGGACCGAGCGTCGGAAGTGGCAGCCCTCGGCCGGCACCCGGTCCACCAGGCGGCCGTCGAGATAGACGTACAGAACCGCCTCCGCGCCGTCCTCGGCAGGTGCCTGGTGGCGCCCGGCCGCCATCAGGCCGTCGACGAGTGCCGTGGTGCGGCCCGGCGGCACCTGCCAGGACAGGCTGAAGGGCAGCGCGATCTCGATGGCCTCCGCGTCCGGATCCGGTGCTCGTGTCGGTGCCGTCTCGTCGACGGGGAGCCACGTTCGCCGCCACAGGCCGCGTACGACCGTGGGGCGTCCGGGGCCGGCGGGTGCCTTCATCGAGCCCCATGGCGTCCGGCTGATGTCGGTGTCCGGCGGGAAGAGGGTTTCGGCCTGGGCGAGGAGGAACTTCTTGGCCCTCCGACCGCCGAAATGTGCCACGCACCCGAACACGCCCGGGTCTTTCAACGCTCCGCTGATGTAGTTCCACTCGTGGCCCAGGGCCAAGGACCGTTCCCACAGGGGTCCGCGCTGGCCCAGCAGTGAGCTCACCACACCCATGTCGTCGCTCGGCACCATGTCCAGCCGGCCCGCTTCGGCGGCCTTGACCGCGAACCGCCACAGGAGATCGTAGAACCCTCCGTCGTCGGCGGGGTTGCTGAAGAGCAGACCGGCCTGCAGCAGCGGACCACCCACTCCCGGTGCGTCGAACATGGCGGCCAGCGGTGTCGGAGACACCCTCCCGAGCTCGGAGTAGTAGTCCATCGTCGATTCGTCCACCACCGTCGCGATGCGCCCCCGGGCCAGCGGTCCCCGCAGCGCGCTGAGGTCCATGGGGCGCAGGAACAGCAGATCGGCGTCGGCGTGGACGTCGTATCCCGGCCATGGCGGCAGGCTGCTGCGCAGTTCGGGTGAGTGGCGCCAGTAGAACAGATGCCTTGCGGTGCCCTTGCCGACGGCGCGCGACACCGGATCATCGCCAGGGGGCAGATGCGTGATCGTGACGTTCTTGCCCGAGCCGAAGTGCTCGGCCGTCAGCGTCGGTTCGTCGTTGGCGTCCACCACGACCACGTCGGCACTGGGATGACAGCAGTGCAGCGAGCGCAGTGCCAGGGCCGCCAGGTCGTCACTCTGCCGGCCGCGCGTGACGAACCGGAACCGGAAGCCGGCTGAGACGTTGTGCATGTCCGGGCGCTCAGCTCTCACGGGAGAGGGCGAGCGCCCGGCCGCCGTCCGGCCGGCGCCGGGAGGAACGCCGGAGGTCGAAGGTGAGGGTGAGTTTGCGCAGCCACCGGTCCGTACCGTCGTAGCGGGGCCGGAACGGCTCCCGGCCGTGTACAGCGCGGTAGTTGTCGATCAGTAGCAGGTCTCCGGGCCTCAGGCGGACCCGTACAAGTGCGCACTCGAGTTGCCGGCAGAGCCGGGAGTAGGCCCGTTCGGCCGTGTCGTCCCCTGGCGCGGTGGTGGTGTACGTCGGGTCGACGCGCATGTAGGGCTGCGAGTCGCCGAAGAGTGCTGGTCGCCACACCGGCGGGAGGTCACCGGCCGTGCTCGTCTTCCGGTGCTCCGGGTCGGGCCGGATGGCGAAGCGCGGTTGGTGGAGTGGCTCACGGTCCTGACTGTCGAGGTGGAGGTGGCCGGTGGTGGCGATCGTCGTGGCCGTCCGGTCCCGGTTGCGCAGGCACATCAGCGCCAGCATGTCGCACCGGTCGTCGTCGAAGGCGTCCTCCACGTGGAAGGTGAGGTCGTTCACGCTGCTGTGACCGGTCTGTGCGTGCTCCTGGCCCTTGATCGGCAGTACGTCGTTGAAGAGCCTGCCGTCCTGCAGCGTCTGCCAGCAGATCGGATCACCGACCTGTACCGCGACGAGCGCCAGCCAGAGGTCGTGAAGGAGCGTCGCGGTGTGTCCGCGTATCCGCCAGTGCGGCGGTGTCGCGCCGATGTTCTCGGCCGGGCGGGGACGACGTACCACGGTGACCGCGCAGCCCCGCCGGGTCCGGGCGCCGGCCAGCGTGTCCGTCAGCCGGGCGGGAAGGATGTGGCCGCATCCGGCGAGCTCGGTCAGCAGACTGAGGCCTTCCGTCGATCGGTACTGGGTGGCAAGCCCGCGGATGACGTCATCCGCGGGGCGCACTTCCTTCTCCGTGAGCGCGATCTCCTGGATGCCCGGCGCTGGGGCGGACCGGCCCATGTGTGTGCCCTCCTACGGTCGTGATTCGCCCGGACCGGGGCGGCTCCTGTCTCCAGTACTGACCGCGAGGTCGGTCAGCAGCTGTGCCCATGGATCGATAGGGAACCGGCGGTCGACGATCTCGCGGTTCCGCCGCATGAGGTGGGCCGTCCTCGGGGCCCCGGAGCTATTGGCGTGCAGGGCCGCCACCAGCTCGGTGCCCGCGTGCCTCATACCGCTCTCGCTCGTGTCCACCGCGATGACGGACAAGTCCGGCCCGTACACCGGAGCGAAGGCGGTGTATGCCGTGGTCGCGCACGGCAGCCCGGCGACAGCGGCGAGCGCGGGTCCCAGGCCGACCGTCTCTACGTCCTCGGTGTTGGGTGTGAAGACGACGCCGCCACCGGTCGCCGCCGCGATCCGCAGGAGGTCGATCTCGTCCAGTTGCCAGGAGCCGGTGGCGTCCTGGACGCTGCTCAGCGGGACGCCGTCCAGGAACCGTACGTCGGACAGCAGGTCCAGGCGCCGCGCTGTGCTCAGCACCTCGTCGGCGTAGCCGGGGTCCTCCGCCAGGCTGCCGAAGACGAGCAGGTACGGAGCGGGGTGGCCGCGGTCGGCGCCGGCAGTCCGGGTCGCGGCGAGCAGTTCGAGTGCGAGCTCCACTCCCTTGACCCGGAAGACCCGTACGGGGTTGAGCAGGATCGGCCGCGCGGGATCGAGGTCCTGGTCGCGGAGGAACCGCTCGTGCTTTGGTTCCAGCGGTCCATGGGGCACGCGGGGCAGGATGTTCGGCACCACGCGCGGCTGCCGCTGCACAGGGTAGGCCGCTGTCTCCTCCGCGAGGGCCTCGGACACCACCGCCCAGCGCACACCCGCACGGATCTCCGGGAGCGGGGTGAACTCGTTGGGCCGATCGGGATACATGCGGGTGCCGTCGTCATCGTGCACCGCGCAGCTGGCGAACAGGTCGTGGTCCCAGAAGAGCACTCCGCCGGACCCGGTCTCGCGGTGGCGTTGGCGTGTGGCGGAGTGCAGGGCCTTCGTGACGGGCACCGCGTCCGAGAGGGTCATGTTGATCGCGACGGTCCAGTCGACCCGGGTCCGGCGCAGCCATTCCAGGAAGTAGTCGTGGTACGGGGCGGCCAGCCGGTCGATGCGCTGGTGCAGCCGGCGACGCTCGGTCGGGTCCAGCTCCGCGGCGCGCGCGACCGAGGTCCGGATGTCGGTCCACTCGGCCGCCGCCCGCGCGGGGTCCCCGAGGTCGGGCGCGGCCGGCCCGGTGGTCTCCAGCAGGGCGGACGGTGCCGGGCTCTTGGGCCCGTACGGGAAGAAGGCGGGCTTGTCCGGACGCCATGAGTAGCCGAGCTCCGCCGGTACCGGCGTGTCCAGTAACCGCATGTCGACGCCGAGCCCCACCACGTTGCGGAAGATCGTCAGCAGTCCGCTGGCCGGCACACCGTCCCCGCAGACCAGTCCTATGCGCATCCCGTGTCACCCGCCCAGTTGTGTGTTGACGATGGCCTCGACCAGCGTGGTGCCGGCCTCGGTGAGAGTGACGCTGCCGGCCTCGCGGTCGAGGGTCGCGAGCCCTCGGTCGGCGAGCGAGCCGAACACCGTCCCCCATCTGCCCGACAGCAGTGAGCTGTCCGGGAAACGGGAGCGGTGGACCTCCTCGAGCAGGGGCCGGCAGGTGGACAGCGCCATCTGCACCGCGCGCGTCTCGCGGTGCTCGGGGCTGACGGAGGTGACGTTCTCCAGCGGGATCTCGCCCTTGCCGACACGGTCCAGGTACTGCGCCGGGGCCGCCACCACATTGGCCTCGGCCTGCTCGCACCAGCTGTAGGCACCCAGGCCGATGCCCACCTGCGGGACCTGCTTGTCCTGGTCGAGGTTGAGGGAGCGCCACACCTGCGGCCCCATGTCCCGCCGTACGAAGTAGGTGGTGGGGTGCTCGTAGTAGCCGGCGGCGGCCAGCCGGTCGACGGCCGTCTCGCGCATCTGCCACTGCTCCCCCAGCGACGGCCACCGGTATCCGCGTTGTGCCAGTCGCTCACGCGTGTGCGGGTCCTCCCATGCCGCCGCGGACACGTGCCCGATCGCCGAGTCCACGTCGTGGAAGGACCGCAGATGCAGCTTGATCGCGACGACAGTGCTGAATTCGGCCTCGACCACGCGGTCGATGTCGCTGAGGAATCCGGTGACCGTCTGGCCGGGCAGACCCCAGACGAGGTCCCCGTCGACCCTGGTGAAACCCATGCGCCCGGCCGCCTCACGGACCTGGAGCGCCTGCTTTCCCGTGTGCCGGCGGTTTGCGGCCGCCAATAACCGGTCGTCCAGCGACTGGATGCCATAGGTGAGGGCGGTGAATCCCAGTCCGCGCATCGTCTCGAGAATGTCGTCGGTGAGGGAGTCCGGGCTTCCCTCGGCGCGCAGGGAGGTTCGCTCGTCGATGGCGAACGTCTCCCGGTAGAAGGTCACCAGCCGTTCGATCTCCTCGGCGGGCAGGACACTCGGTGTGCCGCCGAACAGACAGAACTCGCCGACCGGCGTGGTACGCAACGCCGGGACCGCCTCCACCCAGGCCCGCGCTTCGCTGATGTTCGCGTCCACCCATCGCCGTGCCGTGGCGTCGGCCAGCTCGGGCCTGGCGCTCGTCACGAGAATGGGGAACTGACAGAAGTGACACCGGTAGCGGCAGAGAGGGATGTCCGCCCAGAGATGGAACGATGGCGCTTTGCGCAGCCCACGGTCGAGTTCGCGAAAGAAATTCTGCGGGCCGCTTCTCGTATCCCCTGCGAACACGTGGGTGAACGCTTCAGCCTGCACATATCCGAGCAGTTCGTCATTGCGCTCATCGGACAGGAACGACGAGATCCGTGGCCGCGGATATGCGGGATCGATCTCGGAGAGACTGCGCAGAGCCTGTCCGCGATCATACGAGCCGGCTTTGCTGGGCACCATGCGTCTCCGTATCGATGACATCCGACAGGGTGCGGGCGGTGCGGGTCGATCTTCGGCGGCACACGATCAGCGAAACGGATATATGCGATCATCATTAATTCGATGACCACATTCGGTTGAAGTTAACGGAGACTTTCGAGGCCGTCAACGGCCGGATCCGCTGCTGGCCGAAAAGCGAGGTGTCCTCACGGCGTCCGAAATGCAGGACGGGTCAGCGGCGCCCGGACCCGTTCGCCAGGGACGGAGGCCAGCTCAAAAAACTGCTTCAATGGCCGGCATGTGGTCGCCACCTCGACTCGCCATGACCGACTCGACCTCCGAGGCGCTGGCCCGCTTCGGCTCGGCCTGGCAGCCAGGAGAACTGGGGACCGGGCAGGCGCAGCAAGCAGCCCTCCGCCGCGCCCGCGATGAAATTCCCGGCCTGAACGATCTGCTGGCCATGGCAGTGGCAGCCGCGAGCTCGGAGCTCGCGGTCATCATCCGGAACTTCCCCACCGGGGGCGCCGACGCCGCGTTGGCGATCGCCGCCGGCGCCCTCGGCACGGTCGACGGAAGCTACAACGGTCCGCGGCCCGACACGCTCGTGCACGACGTCGTCGACAGCGCGGCACGGCCCTACCGGGACCCCGACCCGCTCCACACCGACTCCCCGATGCTGCCGCACCCGCACGCCTACCTCGGGCTGCTCTGCGTCCGCCCGAGCCCGAACGGTGATGGGCACACCGTCCTCGTGCGCGCCGCGGACGTCGCCACCGAGCTCGCCGGGCAGAGCCGCCTCCGACCACTGCAGGACTCCTGCTACCCCTTCGCCGTCCCACAGGATCCCGGGGAAGGGAAGCCGACGGTCCTCACCCATCCGATCCTCGCCGGGGCCGACGGGAGCACCACAGTGCGCTATTGCCCGGTGCGGGTCGCAACAGGTGTGCGGCTCGCCGGGGACACGCTGGATTCCGAGCACCTCGACGCACTCCACGTCTTCGAGCGCACCCTGGAGCGGCCGGATCTGACCACGGTCTTCCTCCTGCGGGCGGGCGACCTGCTGCTGCTCGACAACCGACGCCTGCTCCACGGCCGCACCGACGTCCGGGCCGGCGGCGTCAGCCGTCACCTCAAGCGGGTGAAGGTGCACGTCTCCGGCTCACCGGGCACCACACCGGACCGTGATCCGATGAGCCGGTGACCACCCGGGACATGGCTGTCATGCGGCACGGGTCGCTGTGTTCGCTGTTTCGGAGCGGAAGCCGTGCCCGACCTCGGGTGCCAGACCGTGGTAGTGGCGGAAGTTGTAGATGAGCGGGCTCCAGAGAGCCGGGTCGATGTGGTGCGTGCCCGGCACGACGATGCTTTCGTCGGCGTGGACGCGCAGCACGTCGCATTCGACGGTGAGGAAAAGACCCGCGCCGCCCGGCGTCAGCGCACGGGCCCGTGCCTCCAACTGCAGCGCGCACTCGGCGACCCGCGGCGGCTTCACGATGTGGGAATCGGCCGGGGTGAGCCCGGACGCGGCGAACTTGTCCGGCTCGTACCGGTACACCGCCCGCTTGCTCTCGGGTACCGGATTGGCTCCGGTGAGTGGCGCCAGGCGTTCCACGTGCTGCCACAGCTCCGGCGATGCAACGTTGATCACCAGCTCGGAGCGCGCCGCGAGGTTGCGCACGGTCCGGCTCTCACTGCCCAGGCCCAGGACAATGTGCTGTCCCAGCGCCCAGGCGGAGGAGATCGGCGCAAGGTTGAACGTGCCGTCATCGTTCTCGGTGGTCAGCAGGACCACGGGCGTGCCGAAGTAGAGGATGCTCGGCCGGACCACTCGGTGGGTGTCAGTCGTCGTCATGTCTCCAGAGGCTAGGGGCGGGACGTTTCGGTGTTCGTCGAAACAACGGCCGGCGACAATGGTGCCGTGATCAGCCCCGATGTCTACGTCACTCACTCGGGCGCCGCATGGCTCGCGGACATGGGCATCAGCCAGGAAGCGGCACCTCATGTACGCACGTGCCTGGACTGGACGGAGCGGCGCTCGCACCTGGCGGGCGCGGTCGCCGCGGCCGTGTTCCACCATGCGGTTCAGGAGTCCTGGCTCGTGCCGGCCGAAGGCTCCCGCGTCGTGCGGCTGACGGACCAGGGGCGCGACGCCTTCCGACGGCACCTGGGCGTGACTGACGAGGCGCTCACAGCTCGCTGAGTGTCGGCAATGTCGCGGCCACCGCCACCGCCTCCGCCGAGGGCGATGACGGTGTCCACCGGCTGGGCGGGCTGGCGGAACTCGACCTCTGCCCCTGCGCGTCCGTCATCGCCCGCCTCGCCACCACCCGCGCCCGCGCCGAGCCACAGCTGATCACCTGCATCGCAACGGACCAGCACTCACTGAACGCTCCCAAGGGTCCCGAAGATGCGCAGCACCCATTGATCCATGCGGGCACCGAAGTCTGACGCCGAGGCGATGTCCGAGGCAGGAAGGCAACCGGCTTCGTCAAGCCCATCGAAGAAGTCCACGTCGGCCCAGCCACCACGGAAGAGGACGACTGACAGCTCGGCCTCAGCCGCACCGGAGATGACCAAACCGAGCGAGTCGGGGTCACGCACCCGGCCCCGTTCCGTCTCCAGCGGCCGAGGCCACTCCGCTTCCGCATCCCGCCAGGTCACCTCCCCCACCTCAAGCCCGGCCGATCTCCACCCCACGGCTCGTTCACCAAGAAGGGAAGCCGCCTCGTCAAGATCAACAACTCTGTCCATGAGGGGATGATCCCTCATGGACAGAGCCCTGTGGTCCCGGGGCATCCAGCGGCTGGACCGCGCGACGCACGCGGTGCACTGGGTAGAGCCGGTCAGCGGTCCCCGAGCGCCGCGACCGCGAACGCCAACCTGCGGTCCAGCCAGCGCGCCTTGATCTGGAACTCCTGGCCCACGGACTGCATGACCTGTTCCTCGCCCGCCAGCCACAGCAAGGTCCGTTCCTTGGCAGGACCGCCGTCGTCATACCCGAAGGAGACCGCGGACTCGACCAGCTCGCCGATAAACCTGCCCGCAGCGCGGGCCGCGGCTTCCTTGGGCGCGATGGCGGCCCACTTGTTGCGTCCCACGATCTCCGGGTGCCCCGGCTGCTGAATGCGCCACGTATGCCGCAGCAGCCTCCTCGACGCGGGTACTCGCCGGATCACTCCGATCTCCTGACCCTGACCGTCCCGCACGCTGTAGCGGCGCTCCTCGCCTTCCGCCTCGCGTTCCTCCGTCGCGCACAGGACCTGCCGCGCTTCCCGGTCCTCGTACAGCACCCGTCCGGAGACGCGAACACCGCTGGAGCCCGCGCGGAAGAAGGCACATGGGGCCTTGATCCGGTCCTGGCCCTCGCGCCTGGACACGCGCACGGCATTCGGGCCCAGCACAGGACGCTTGCGCCCCGGGCCAGTCTCACGCTCCACGATGTCTATCGAGAACTTGTGAACGCTCCGCCAATCGACGGCTGGTACCGGCGGCTCACTGTTCCTGTTCCTCCCCACGACCATGCCCCGACCCTACCTAAGCCACGATTCATGGCCCGTGGGCCCGCCCGGTGTCGTTGGCAGCGCCACGCCGGGATCAGGGCGTCGCCGGTGGGCAATCAACCGAGCCAGACGATGTCGATGACGTAGAGACGCGCGGCCGCGCGGTTGATGAAGTAGACGGCGCTGAGCTGTCCGACCGAGGCGGAGCGTACGTCCTCGCCTTCGGGGTCACCACGGTCGAAGGCCGGGAAGGACCACGGGTCGCGAGAAGCGATGGCCAGCACGTCCCGGAGTATCTCGCCGACGTGGGCAGGAAGAGCGTCCAGGACGTCCAGGGCCTTTGGCGACAGACGCACCTGCCAGGCCGCGTCACTCACGGGCGGCCTACGAACACATCGTCAAGGGCGATGCCGTCGGAGTCGTCCCTGCCCGCGGCGAGGAACGCGTCCACGGCCGGCGCGGCGGCGAGGCGGGCCTGCCAGGTACGTACGACGTCGTGGAGCGGGGTGAGACTGTAGCTGTGGCGGGAGTCCTCCAGTGCCCTCGCCCAGTCCCGCTCGAAGGCCGGCACCCACCGCTCGGAGCGGCGGTCGGCTCGGATCCGCGCGAGCACCCGTGCGGCCTCGGTGGGAGCGGGGGCAGGGGGCGGGACCGTCGCGTGCTCGGGCTGGGCGCTCATGGGATCCTCCAAGTGGGTCTCGTCATCACCGTACGCGCAGCGGCGCAGCCGCGGGCGCCGCTCGGCAAGTCGGTGGTGGTGGAGGGGCAGGCGAGGCTGCGGGCGGCTACCGCACCGGGTGGGTGCCGGCGGCCGTGAGTGGCATCGGCTCGTGGTTCGAGTCGGCCGGCCCGGAGCAGGGCGTGCAGTTCGGCGGTGTCGATGGTGGGGCCCAAGTCTCGCGGGCCAGCGCGGCGATGGACCGGCCGCCCTGGTATGCCGTGCGGACGGCGTCGGTCTTTTCGGTCGTGATGGCGGGGCGGCGGCCGCCCTTGCTGCCCTTGACCTCGGCGGCCCGCAGCCCGTCGTACGTCAGCTCACGCTGAAGGTCGCGCTGGAGTTCGCCGGCGGCGGCGAGGGTCTGCGCCATGAACTTCACCGTCGAGAGCGGTTCCCCGGTGCGGGTCCTCGCTCCCGGCGTGCCAGGCCGTCGGCATATGGCGGTCCGGTCGTCACTTATACGGGCGGAGGCGGGCCGTGCGCCGCTTCCGGCGCTATCGGTGTGATCACGATGCTCTCGTGAGGATTGGGGCCGTGGCCGCAGGCACTGAGCTGCGCTGATGGCACATGGCCTGGCTCCGAGCTCATGAGCCTCAGGGCAGTAGCTCTGGGGGAAGGCGAACGCAGGGTAGAACTGTGCATCTGACTCCACATGAACAAGAGCGCCTGATGATCCATGTCGCGGCGGACGTCGTCGACAAGCGTCTGAGACGGAACCCGCGCCTGCCAGTCAACTATGCCGAGGTGATGGCGGTGTTGACCTCGTACATCCTTGCGGAGGCCCGGCATGGCGAGGAGACCGTCGCCCAGGTGATGGCTGAAGGGAAGACGCTGCTGAAGGACGTGTGGGTCATGAGGGGCGTCCCCGAGATGATCGAACACGTGCAGGTGGAAGCCACTTTCCCCGACGGCACGAAGCTCGTCACCATCCGCAACCCCATCTTCAAGAGCGTGGGCACGACCGAATCGGCCGTCATTCCGGGCGATGTGGATCATGCTACGCACGTCGACGGCGGGAAGGTGCGGCACAACGCGCATCTTCAGGGCGACGTCCTCGAGCTGACCGTCACCAACGAGGACAGGTCCTACCGTCCCATCCAGATAGGTTCGCACTACCACTTCTACGAGGTGAACGAAGGACTGAAGTTCTACGACGCCGTCAACGGCAATCGGCTCCCGCGGCGGCCTCGACCTTGTCCTGGTGGAATCCGGCGGCGACAACCTCACCGCCACCTTCTCCAGGGGCCTGGTCGACCACCAGATCTTCATCATCGACGTGGCCGGCGGCGACGACATCCCCCGCAAGGGCGGCCCCGGCGTCACCACCGCCGACCTCCTCGTCATCAACAAGACCGACCTCGCCCCGTACGTCGGCTCCGACCTCGAGAACATGGCCCGCGACGCCAAAGCCCAACGCGGCCGGCTCCCCGTCGCCTTCACCACTCTCAAGACCGAGGACGGCGTGAAACCGGTCGCCGACTGGGTCCGCGCACGCCTCACCGACTGGACCGCGGTCCCCGCACGACCCCGCCACCGGGCACACCCGATCCTCCCCCAGCAGGCCCCCGCGGGCGTCCATGCCACCGCCCGCGTCGTGGCAGCCGCCCGGGGCGACACCACCATCCTGCTCGTTCTCAGCGGCGACGGGCCCTTCGACGTGCGGGGCCTGCGCCCGCACGGCAGCCAGGCGCGGGTGTGCATCATCGGCGCCATGATCGCCCCGCTCGGCGGCGACCGGCTGCGGATCGAAGCCACCGCCCAGCGCGGCGCCGCGCTGCACATCACCACCGCCGCCGCGACCCTCGCCCTGCGGGGACCGACCACCGAGCACGCCACCTACGACGTGCATCTGACCGTAGAAGAACAGGCACAGCTCCACTGGCTCCCCAAACCGCTGATCTGCGCGGCCGGCAGCAATCTGCGCCAGAGCTGGACTCTGCGCCAGAGCTGGACCATCGACCTCGCCCCCACCGCACGGCTCGTCCTGCGCGAGGAACAAATCCTCGGGCGCACCGGCGAAACCCCAGGCCACCTGACGACCCGCCTCACCGTCCGACGCGGCGGGCGCACCCTGCTGGACCAACAGGCCGAACCGTCGCCCCGGACAGCCTGCGCCTGCGTCACCTCCTTGACGCGGCACACACCACCCACTGAAACCGGCATCCACCTCACGTCCAAGCCGGTAGGCCGTCGCGTCTCCCTTCGCCGCCGCCTCGTCCAGGTAGCCCTGCCACCGGGTCGGCACGAACAGCGTCGGCGCGTTGCCCGGCATGTTGCGGCCGGCCGGCTGCGGCCGGCGCGCTACAGCGGCGTTCTGCCGCGGGACGGTTCCGGCTCGTCCTGCGACGACTGGTCGTGTCGGGGAAGCAGGAGCGGGGTGGCCAGGATGAGCAGTCCCGCCGCCGTGAGAGCGGTGCGTGGGCCGGTGACGTCGGCGAGCAGCCCGCCGAGTGCGGTGCAGACGGCGATGGACGCCTGCTGGCCGATCGACCAGGCGGTCAGGGTACGGGCGACGAGTTGCTTGGGCGTGCGTTCGAGCCGGTAGGTGGCGAGCACCGGGGTGTACAGGCTCATGTTGATGATGATCGCCAGTTCGACGGCCATCACGGTGAGGAGGCCGACGACGCCGGGGCGGACGAAGGTCAGGCCGATCAGCCAGACGGCACGCAGGGTACCGACGGTCCGGAAGACCCGGTCGCGGCCGTAGCGGGTCACGACGCGCTGGGCCAGGCGGGAGCCGATGAGTCCGCCGAGGCAGGGGGCGGCGAAGGCGAGGCCGTACTGCCAGGGCGGGAAGTGGAGCCGGCGCAGCATGAGTACGGCCAGCAGCGGTTCGGTGGCCATGATCAGGCCGGCGACGAGCATGTTGTTGAGGTAGAGCGCCCGCAGACCGCGATCGCCCATGATGTGTCGCCAGCCGTCGAGGATCGCGCCCGTCCGGGCCGGGTTCTCGCCGGTCGGTCGCGGCGCTTCCTCCCGGCCGCGGATCGCGGTGATGCCCAGTGCGGAGAGGAGGTAGCTGAGCGCGTCGGCCACCACGGTGGTGACCGGCCCGAACAAGCCGATCGCCGCCCCGCCCAGCGGTGGCCCGACCGCGATGGAGCTCCAGTTCGTAAACTCGAACCGCGCGTTGGCCACGAGCAGGTCGTCAGGCCGGACGAGCGCCTTCAGGTAGGCGCCGCTGGCAGCGCCGAACGCGATCTTGGCCGCGGCGACCACGGCCGAGACGACGAGCAGCTGGACAAAGCTGAGTCGGCCGAGGGCGTAGGCGAGGGGAATCGTCGCCATGGCCGCGAACCGGGTCAGGTCCGTCGCGATCATGACCGGACGCTTGCGCCGGAACTCCACCCACGGTGCGAGCGGCACCGCGATCAGCGCGCCCACCGCGGGCCCCACCGCGGACAGCGCGGACACCTCGGCGGGGCCGGCGTGCAGCGCCAGTACGGCGATCAGCGGTAATGCCCCGAACCCCAGAGCGGACCCGTACGCGCTCACCGCGTACGCCGCCCACAGCCAGCCGAACCGCCGGCCCAGCCGTCTCCTGCCCACCATGTTCGGCGCGCTCCCCTCGATGCCCCGATCGAACAAACCGATGTTGACCGGGGAGAGCTAATCGGGCGGCACAACAGCAGGTCAAACAACCGTCTCGCCCTCCCTGCACAACTATCGGTTGTTCACTAGGGTGGGTCGGTGTGGATCTCGAAGCAGTACGCACCTTCGTCGCCATCGCGGAAGCCGGCCAGTTCCAGAGGGCCGCCGCCGACCTGTCGATCACCCAGCAGGCCGTCTCCAAGCGCGTCGCCGCACTGGAGCGCGACCTCGGCGTGCGGCTGTTCACCCGTACGCCGCGCGGCGCCGAGCTCACCATCGACGGTCAGGCGTTCCTCCCCCACGCACGCGAGCTGCTACGGGCCGCCGACCGCGCGGTCGCGTCCGTACGTACCGGCCACCGCCCGCTGCGCGTCGACGTGATCAACTCGCGCGGCGCGGCGTCGGGACTGATGCGCGGCTTCCATCGCGCCCACCCCGGGATCGAGCTCGACGTGCTGATGCTGTTCGACATCGAGACGGCCGTCACCGCCATCCGCTCCGGCGCCATCGACGCGTCCTTCCGCGCCGTCGCCGCGCCCGGCCGGCCCTTTCCCGAGGACATCGAGTCCGTACGGGTGCTCGACGAGCCGCTCCAGCTCCTCACCGGCCCCGCCCACGCGCTGGCGGGCGCCACGTCGGTGACGCTCGCCGAGCTCGTCGGACACCGGATCTGGATGCCCGGCATCGTCCCCGGCACGGAGTGGGCCGCCTACTACGACGACCTCGTCGCCGAGTTCGGCCTCACCATCGAGGCGACCGGCCCCAACTTCGGCTCCGACGCCCTCCTCGACACCATCGCCGACACCCCGGCCCTGGCCACCTTCATGAGCGAGCAAACGCGCCTCGTCTGGCCCACCGGCCACGGCCTGCGCCGCATCCCGGTCACCGACCCGACACCCGTCTACCCCCACTCACTCCTGTGGCACCGCGACAACCCCCACCCGGCCCTGGCCACCCTCCGCACCCACCTCGCCGCCGCAACACCCGACAACGACGCCGCTGGAACCTGGACGCCGGACTGGGTGCTCCCGCGCTGAACGCGCCCGCATACCGCTCCGCCCCCTGGGGGCATTACGCCAGGAGTGCGCGCCAGCGGTCGGCCGATTCCACCATGTCCAGGGTGACCTTCTCCAGGAACGTTCCCGCCCTGGCCAGCCGCCGCCCCACGGGTGTGTCGGGCCCGGACGTCTCCGCCGCCGCCATCGCGGCCTGCGCCGCCTCGAGGGTTTGCTGTGCGCTGATCACGATCGAGTGGTACCAGGCGTCGTCATCGACCACGTAGATGTCGTGGCGTCGTCGCGGATCGCGCTCGCGGCGGACATATCCGTGCTGGACCAGGGAGTTCACGGCCACGGAGACGGAGGCCGGGCTGACCTTCAGTCTGCGGGTCAACTCGGCCGCGGTGCGCCTGCCGTCCTCGGCCAGCAGCAGATCGACGTGCACCCGCGCTGTCATCCTCGGCATTCCCGACCTGACCGCCAGCTCGACGATCTCCTCTTCCGCGGCGCCGCCGCCCGACGCTCCGGTCGCGCGTGGCGGTGCCGGTGTGCCACGCCGTGCCCGCTGGACCGTGGCCTGATGCGCCTGCTGGGGCCGGTAGCCGTGGGGGCCGCCGTTGCGTCCGACCTCCCGGCTGATCGTCGACGTCGGCCGGTCGAGCCGTCTGGCGATCTCGGCGTAGGAGAGCCTGTCGGCGAGTCCGGCCGCGATGCGCTGACGCTCCTGCTGGGTCAATCGTCCGCCTGGCATGTCGTCAGTATTGCCTTCACCGCCATTCATTGCAATGCATCGTTGCATTTAAGTTCAGCGTCATTGCATCAATTTACCGCCGCCGACCTGGGACAATAACTTCTCGCAGATTGACCCAGTCATGAATGCAACGTAGCTTTCGAGTTACGTCAAACGCGTACTATCGCGAGATGAGGAATGGTCATGGGTGAATCCGTCCACACCGTCACCACATTGCCGACGGCGCGTCAGCCCGGCTGTCCCTTCGACCCGCCGGCAGAGCTGATCGACGCCCGCCGGCACGGCCCCATCAGCCGCTGCACCCACCCCGGCGGAACACCCGGCTGGCTCATCACCGGGTACGACCTGGTCAGGTCGGTCCTGGCCGACCCCCGGTTCAGCTCGCGCAGGGAGCTCATGAACGTCGTGGACTTCGAGCTTCCCCCGGCGCCGCCGGGCGAGTTCCTCCTCATGGACGACCCACAGCACCGCCGCTACCGCAAGCCGCTGATGGGCAGGTTCACCGTACGGCGCATGCGGCAGCTCACCGAGCGCGTCGAGCAGATCACTGCCGACTGCCTGAACGCCATGGAGAACGCCGGGCCGCCGACGGACCTGGTGACCGCTTTCGCCAAGCCCCTCCCCGCCATCGTCATCTGTGAGCTGCTGGGGGTGCCGTACGAGGACCGGGGATCCTTCCAGGAGCAGATCGACACGTTCATGGGCGGGGAGACGAGCGACGAGGAGCTCATAGCGGCCTACACCGCCACCCAGCACTACCTCGCCGAGCTGGTCGCCGCCAAGCGCGCGAACCCCACCGACGACGTACTCAGCGAACTCACCGACAGCGATCTGACCGACGAGGAGCTGAAGGGGATCGCCCTGATCCTGCTGGCGGCCGGATTCGACACCACCGCGAACATGCTGGCGCTGGGCACCTTCGCGCTGCTGCGCAACCCGGTGCAACTGGCCACCCTCCGCGCGGATCCCGCGCTCACCGACGGGGCCGTGGAGGAGCTGCTGCGCTATCTGAGCGTCGCCAAGCAGTTCTGGAGGACGGCGCTGGAAGATGTCGAGCTGGGCGGTCAGACCATCAAGGCCGGCACGACGGTCGTCCTGTCGTACAACACCGCCAATCGCGACCCCGAGCGCTTCACCGACCCCCACACGCTCGAACTCCACCGGCAGGACGGCGGCCACCTGGCCTTCGGCCACGGCATCCACCAGTGTCTGGGCCAGCAACTGGCCCGCGTCGAGATGCGGGTCGCGTTCCGCGCGCTGTTCAACCGCTTCCCCACACTGCGCCTGGCCGTACCGGCCGAGGAAGTCGCCCTGCGCCCGGAGACCGCGGACATCTACGGGGTGAAGAGCCTGCCGGTCACCTGGGACGTGTGACCGCGAGCCCGTGGCACGTCCAGGGCCCGTACGGTCGCCCGCCATCGCCCGCCATCGCCCGCCATCGCGCCATCGCGCGCTGGTCACGATCCGACGGGTTCGAGCACCTGGGCGGGGTGCGGGACGTCGGCGGCCAGCGTGGGGTAGTCGGTGTACCCGGTCTCTCCCCCCACGTACATCATGTGCTGGTCGCGCACCTGGTTGAGCGGCGCACCGATGCGCATGCGTTCGACGAGGTCAGGGTTGGCCAGGAAGGCACGGCCCAGTGCGATCAGGTCGGCTCCCGCGTCCAGCAGCCGCTCACCCGCGCCTCGGCCGCCGTCGGCGGGGATCGGCCCTCCCCAGCCCAGCGCCGGGTTGGCGATCAGCGTGCCCGTCCAGGTCTTCCGGAGCTCGTGGAAGAGGGGCTGGTCGGGGTCGGCCCAGACGATGTGCAGGTAGGCCAGGCCGGTGTCCGCCAGTGCCTCGACGAGCGCCGGGTAGATGCTCTGCGTGTCACCCTCCTCGATGCCGTTGACGGTGTTTCCCGGGGAGATGCGCAGGCCCACCCGCTCGGGGCCGATGGCTTCGGCGACCGCCCGGACCACCTCGACGACGAACCGGATGCGGCCGGCGACCGAACCGCCGTAGCCGTCGGTGCGGTGGTTGGTGTTCCGCGCCATGAACTGGTGCAGGAGATGACCGTTGGCGGCGTGCACCTCCACTCCGGCGAAGCCGGCGTCGATGGCGTTGCGGGCGGCGGCGGCGAAATCGGCCACGGTGGACCGGATGTCGTCCTGCGTCATCTCCCGCGGTACGACGGCCTCCTGGCGCCCGCCGGGCGTGTGAATCGTCTCCGGGAGCGGTATGGGCGACGGCGCGAGGGGCATCAGTCCGCTGTTGTCGGGATGGCCGACCCGGCCACCGTGCTGCAGTTGCAGGAACATCTGGCCGCCCTTCGCCGCCACCGCGTCGGTGACCTGCCGCCATCCGGCCACATGTGCCTCGTTGTGGATCGCGGGGATGTTGGGGTACGTCTGCCCCACGGCGTTCGGGGTGGCGGCCTCGGCGATGATCAGCCCCGCGGAGGCGCGCTGCGCGTAGTAGGTGGCCATGATGGGCTGCGGGACGCCGTCGGCGCCGGCCCGGTTGCGGGTCAACGGCGCCATCACCAGGCGGTTGGGCAGGTGCAGAGGGCCGAGGCGGGCGTGGTCGAAGAGGCGGGACGGTGCTTGTGTGTTCGTCATGCCGGTACGGTAGAAGCTGACATCAGTGTCAGGTTCAAGTCCGTGGCGGCAGCGACAGGCGGGGTGGGGAATGCGGATCGGCGAACTGGCGCGGCGCAGCGGCGTGAGCGAGCGTTCGTTGCGCTACTACGAGACGCAGGGCCTCCTGAAGGCCGAGCGCACTCCGGGCGGCCAGCGGTACTACGGCGAGTGGGCGGTCGACCGGGTCATCCGCGTCCAGGCGCTCTACGCGGCGGGGCTCAACAGCAAGAAGATCGCCCAGCTGCTCCCCTGCATGCGGGACACGGACGGCGGCCCCTCCGAGGCCGCCACCGAGCAGCTGGTCGTGGAGCTCACCTCGGAACGCGACCGTATCAGCCGACTGATCAGCGACCTGGTCCGCTCCCGCGACGTCCTGGACGAAGTCATCACCACGGCGTCGGTCGGCGTCTCCTAGGGGCCGGTGTCATTGCGGAGCCCGGCGTCCCGAGATCGCGATGACTGCCAGGGGGAAGGACAGATGTTCGGGGTTGCCGATCTCGTCGAGCGCCAGCTGGAGATCGTCCTCGCCGAGGAATCCGCCATGGGTGAGCCGAGGACCGATGGTCTCCAGCGTCAGCCGTGAGAACTCGGCGATCGGCGCTCCGGCGTGGAATGCGGGCAGGCCGGCCTCGGCCCGCACATCGAGGTATCCGGCCCGGCGAAGGACCCCTGCCGCCCGGCTGCCCCAGTCCGCGTCCATCCCGAAGGCCGCGGTGAGCATGGCCCACCACCCCTCGATGGCCCGGCGCAGCGGCGATGTGGCGGGCAGGCAGTGTCGGGGGAAGTGGACGAGTTCTTCGAGGAGGAGCACGCCGCCGGGGGCCAGCCAGCGGTGCATGCGCTCGACGGTCTGCTCCCGCTGGGGCAGGTGCATGAGGACCGTGCGCGCGTGAATGAGCTGGAAGGAGCCGTAGGGGAAGGCGTCGTGGGTGACGTCGTGGCGCAGTACGGTCATGTTGGAGGGGACGGGTTCCCGTACGAGTGTCACGTCCAGGTCGGTGGCGGTCACCCGTCCTTGGGGACAGGCCGCGGCCATCCAGTGGGCGATCGTTCCGGTACCGGCTCCGACCTCCAGGCATGACCAGTCCGTGCCGATGCCGAGTGCCTCCATCCGCCGTTGGGTGCCGTCGTCGAACGCCTCCGCCAACGCCAGCAGACGAGCGGTTTCCGCGGGATGCAGATGCCCCAGCACGTCGTCGTACTGCCCGGCCGCGCTGCCGGCGCCGACCGCCGTGTTCGTCGTTGCCTCGTTCGTCTCCCGCATCCCCGCAACCAACTCCTCATCGATCATCGGTACTCGGACTTCCACTGCTCGGCAAACCGGAATGCAAAGGACCGCCGGTGCCGTTGTGCCCATGCCGGGAGGCCGGCACCCGCGTCAAGATGGGGTCGTGCCGCCCGGGCCAGCCGACGATCACGACCTTCTTCTGCCTTTCAGAGGGTCGCGCCGGGGCCGCCACCCGGCTGAAACCTCCGGCCTTCGAACCGCCGCAGCCGCGGGAACGGGCCGAATCCGAGCGAGGGTCCGGGGTCGTACCACGGGAGTACCGGGATAGGCTGAACCGATGTTCAGCAACATAGGGCCGTTCGAAGCAGTTGCCATCGGCATCGTCATCGTTGCCTTGTACGTCGTGCCGTCGGTCATCGCGTTCCCAGCTGACCGTCGGCCCGTGTGACGGCGCCTCGCCACATGAGATGACGTCGCTGTGCCAAAGCCGACAGAGCACGATGACCGCCTCGCATGGCGGCGTAGTGGTTGAGTCGGAAGAATTCATACGGTGCTCTCTCTTGGCAGTGGGGCGCGCGGGGCGGGCAGGTGACTGCGGGTCCGGGTGAAGAACGCGGCCGTGCCGAGCAGCCACATCGGCAGGAACCACGCGGGGCCGAGCAACAGATGACCGTACGGAGCGTCCGTGTGCGTGAAGCCGGCGGTGAAACCGACCTATGTCGGGCCGGGCCATAGGCGGACAGGAACTGCATCTGCCCGCACAGCACGCGCAACAGGCTGCTCTTGCCCGAGCCGTTCTCCCCCACAACTCCCGCCAGGGTGCCCGGATCAAGGTGGAACGAGACCCCCTTCAGGACGCGACGCGACCGATAGGCCTTGTGTACGTCGCGCACGCGCAGAGCGTACGGGGTGGACGGCACGGTGGGTCTCCTCCTCGTGGCAGGGCCAGCGCGGCCCGGCCCCGGTTGCCTTCCCGGGATACCGACGCAGGGGAGTCATCGGTGTCCCACGCCAGGTGGTAGCGGCACACCGTGGCCATGGACGGGGGTGCAGCCGGTCCGCGGCCTCACGCAGCGCGAAATCGACGAGCCCCGTCCCACGCCTCAGGAGCTTCTCCCCCTCCGCTGCGAGCTCGGACTCGTTCAGCAAGCCGACGCCGCGCGGCGGGTGTACGTCATCGATTCCTTGCCCCGTCCGGTTGTCCCTCGTGGCCATCTCGGCCCGTCAGCTCACATAACGACGGCGACGATCAGGGGTTCCGGCCCCGGAGCGTTGCGTGCCGGTCTCGGTGAGGGTGGAGGGTGGAGGGTGCCATGCTCGGCCCAACGAGCTTGCGACACAAGGGACTCGAGTTCCCGCATTCCCTTACTGCGCGGGGCGCAACACGGCTAACCGGCGGGCAATTGCCCACCCTGGGAGAAAGGCGCAGCACGTGCGCCATCGCAAGAAGAAGGACCGGTCGCCTGCGGGCCCGGCTCTACCAGATCTACCGCTGGACGGCTCCCCTCGTGGGCACCGTCATCGTCGCGGTGTTCCGGTGGTGGGCTCCGCTACGTCCATCGGCCGTGCCTGGCTGGCCCGGCCCCCCATTGTCGACCGGGTGGACATCGCGCTCCCACGGTACCGGTTTCGAGCGTGCCCAGCGAGGTCATGTGATGTGTTGCCGTCATCTGCAGAACCGGCCGTGGCCTTCGGGCGGCCAGACAGACGACGACCGAGTAAATATTCGAGTGTCCGTACGACATGCTCGCCGCACGCCGTGGGATCCGCAGCGTCGCCTTCAGCCTGGCACAGCGGCTGCGGTGGCCTGGCAGGCAGTAGACCGGCCCGCTCGGCCCGCGCTCGTCGCAGTGCCCAGGCTGTGCCAAGCGGGGGACACGGCAGTGACCGGCCGCGCGGCGGCCTGTTGAACGCTGCATGCCGTCCTCACGCCATCGCCGCCGACCACCACGGCCGCCAGCCGTCACCCGCCGCCACGCACCGCTCATCGGCGAGTTCGGCGCCCACCCGGTTACGTGCCATCAGGCGTTCCAGGTCGCCGTCGACGCGATCGCCGACATCCTGCCCCAGGAGGAGTCCCTCGCCCTGACCAAGCGCTTGGGCTTCTGCGACTGCGGCCGGCTCTCCCTCGATGGCGACGAATTCGCCCGTAGCGCCCTGAGTACGATCGCGGCTGCCGACATGACCGCCTGCCAGGGCCTGGTGCTCGCGGCGATCGACTACGCCCACCGCACTTTCGGATGCGCCGGTCTGAACGCCCTGCTCCACGAGCTCACCGAAGGCCACCGGGCGACCTTCGAACCCCCGGCTCTGACCGCCCTCCTGGATCGCGTCCGCGCGGCCCACCGGGCGGAGTACGGCCATGCCGGGCACAGACAGGTCCCCGACGCCGTGACGTGGCCGAAGACCGCGGCGACCTCCATGCCCGAGCTCATCCCGCGCCCAGTACGGGCGATCGACGAAGGCTCGCGCGCACCCCGAAGCCAGGGTTCCCACAATCCATGATCTTTTCGATTGGCTCGTCGAACGACCGGCCGTCGACAATGGGCCGATGGACGAGTCAATGAGCGCTTCCCAGAGGTGGAGCGGGTCGGTCAAGGTGAACGGGCCGGACCGGGGTTCCGTCGGCAGAATCCATCGGTACCCGTCGGCCGGTCCTCCCGGTGGTGGCGCGGGTGACCAGACTTCCGCGGGGGCGGAAGTAGCCGCCGGGCACCGGTGTGAGGGCGAAGTCGCGGGCGTTGCCGATGAACCACCACGTGCCGTGCCGGATGCTGACGGTCCGGGGACCGGGTGCCTGGCCGCGCGCCCGCATGATCATCGTGGCGCGTAGGGCGACGGCGTAGGGGACGTGCACGACGTCCCACGGCAGGCCGGCGGTCATCGGCGCAGGAAGGCCCCCTTGCCCAGCGGTGCTCGGTGAGACCCGGGCCCTAGGGGCTGATGGCGAGCCGACGGCGGATGGCCGCCGGCTCGTCCGGGGTATAGGCGATCACCACACCTTGCCTCCCCCGATCAGGGACTGGAGGGCAGCGGGATCAGCGCGGACTCGCCGCGCGACCAGCACGCGCGGGCCAGGACGGGTCAGGTTGCCGCGAGCCAAGCCAACCGGCTGCCTTGCGGAAGGCGCTGGCCCGAGCGAGCCACTCTCTGGACGGGGTCAGGCAGTGTCCACTTGGCGCAGCAGGCTGTACGAGTACGGCAGCCGTTCGGCTAATCCGCGTTGGGTGTAACCGGCGCGCTTGCGATGCTCGGCGATGCGCCTTCCAATGTGGTCGTCTTCCCATCCCAGCTTGCGCACACTGGTCTCCGTTCCTGACTCACCATCTGGAACGGTACCCCTGCACTTTGATCGGGGGAACGGAGTCCGCCCCAGGGCAATCGGTCCGGGGGCGGCTCCATGTGGTGGGATCACCACATGACCACTCCCGTGCTCTACCTCCTGGGAACGGCCGCGCCCCCGGTCCTGGACATCGGAGGCCCCATCCGCCGGGCCCACTCGGACGGATGGGACGTCTGCCTGGGGTTGACTCCCACCGCGGCGGAATGGCTCGAGGAAAGTCTGCCCGAGCTGGAGTCGCTCACCGGCCGTCCCATCCGGTCCCGGCACCGCCGGCCCACCGAGGTCGACGTGTGGCCTCCCGCTGATGTCGCTCTGGTGGCGCCGGCAACGTTCAACACGATCAACCATTGGGCGCTCGGACTGACCGATCACTTCGTCGTGGCCTTCGCCGCGGAAGCCATCGGCAAGGGCATCCCCTTGGTGACGATGCCCTGCGTGAACAGTGCGCTCGCGCAGCACCCGCAGTTCGATCGCTCGCTTTCGACCCTCAAGGATGCCGGCGTCACCGTTCTCCACGGCGAGACGCGCTTCGATTGGAGTGCCGCGCTCGCGGCAGCGGGCGAGCGGAAGGCCTGACAGAAGCCGCGGCCCCTTACATCGCGAATCGGGAGGCGGTGATGGGCCGGCGCTCCGGTCCGGGAACTCAGCCGCGACGGACTCGCCGTCGACGAGCTCGACCCGCACCCGGAGGGTGAGTCGCCATACTGGTTCGTTTGACCGGGACTGCCTCGTAACTCCGCTGCCGGCATCGTCACAGGAGCCGCGTTCAGGGGCTTTGTGGTCGTCGTCGGAGGTCAGCAACCCTTGTCGGCTCGCTCGATCGCTGCGCGCAGCAGTTGGGCCATGGATCGGCCGGCCACTCGCAGTGGCTCTGGATCCCGGGCGGCCCGGGAGAGCATGAACGCTCCCTCCAGGTTCATGATCAATGAATAGGCGAGTGACCGTACCTCGTCGGGATCGTGCACCCACCGGGCGAACCATTGCCCACCCGCGCTCACCCACTCGGCGAACACCTCCGCTGTCGCGACTCGCAGGACCTCGTTGGTGCTGGCCATCTCCAATGCCACCGTCGCGATCGGGCAGGCATCGGCATACTCCGTCGCGACAAGGTCGTCGGCAGCCGCCTCGAAGGCGTGTACGACGGACTCGACCGGGTCCGGGACGCTGTCCAGCAGTGCCAGCACCATGCGGCCGTACTCGGCGCCGGCCGTGCGGATCGCGTCCTCGGCCAGTTGCTGCTTGCCACCGGGAAAGAAGTGGTAGATCGAGCCGAAGGGCGCGTCGGCTTCCGCCGCGATCCGTTTCAGACCGGTGCCCGGGTAGCCGACGCGGCGGAACAGCATCGTGGCGGCGCTCTGGATCCTGGTCCGCGTGTCCGGCTGGTCCCGTTCGATGTCCATCACCCTTTGCGTACCGAGTCCTTGGCGTTGCCGCCCGCCTCCGCTACGTTCCAGTAGAACAATCTATCAAGGGGGTTCGATGCCAGGAATAGAGCTGTCATCCGGGCCGATCGACTACCAGGACACCGGCGGTGACGGACCGGTGCTCGTGTTCGGCCACGGCGTGCCGATGGACGGTGCGCAGTGGCGCAAGGTGGTGCCCCTGCTGGACGGGTATCGCTGCATCCTGCCGACGCTGCCTCTGGGCGGTCACCGCAGGCCGATGAACCCCGACGCCGATCTCTCCCAGCGCGGCGTCGTACGACTGCTGGGCGAGTTCATCGAGCGGCTGGGGCTGAACGACGTGACCCTCGTACTCAACGACTGGGGCGGCGGCCAGTTCCTCGTTCTGGAGAAGCAGGGGCAAAGGGTCGCACGGCTGGTACTGGTGGCCTGCGAGGCGTTCGACAACTTTCCCCCGGGGCCTACCAAGGCACTGGCCACCGTGTGCCGGATCCCTGGAGGCCTCCGGCTTCTGATCCAGCTGATGCGCATCCCCGCTGTCCGGACCAGCCCCAAGGGATACGGCGGCATGAGCCGTCGCGGCATCCCCGACGAGATCACGAAGAACTGGTTCGCTCCTGTGACCCGGAGCAAGGCCATTCGCAGGGACTTCGCCAAGTTCGCCACCTCGGCACCCGACCGCAAGACGCTGCTGGACTGGAGCCGGCAGCTGAGCGGCTTCGACCGTCCGGTCCTGGTCGTCTGGGCCACCGAGGATCCCTTGATGCCGCGTGAGCACGGCCCCCGGCTGGCGGAGCTGTACCCGAAGGGACGGCTGGTCGAGATCACCGACTCATCCACCCTTGTCCCCGAGGATCAGCCCGAGAAACTCGCTGCTGTTCTCAGAGACTTCCTGCGACAGACCGGAGCTGGTCCTTCCCGCTGATGCGCCGCCCGAGGGCAGGGAGTGCCGGGCGCCGCTCCCGTACGGGGATCAACGCCGGGTCAGCGCCAGCACGCTCAGGCCGAACATCAAGACGCCCAGTGGGATATGGACCGACGGAACGTGCGCGATGCCCAGCACGACCTGGACGGAGGCGAGTACGAGGAATCCTGTCGCGTGCCAGACAGGCCGGGGCGAACTGCCGCCCGGCTTCCATGCCAGCACCGCCGCGAGTACGTGCAGCATCGACGCCCCGTACATCACACGGGCTCCGATGCTGTGCAGCGTCTCTCCGTAGGACGAGGTCAGCAGCAGCCCGGCGGAAACCGCCTGAAGGAAGATGGTCACGGTCTGGAGGGCGATCGCGAACTTCAGGAACCAGGAGTTGCTCTGTGTCTTCGCCGTCACCTGAGTGGCCATGTCACAGTCCCCTCTTTTCCGCCCCGGGCGGGAGCTCGGTAAGGTCTCACCAGTCCGACGACGCGGGCCCGCGAAAGGTAAGGCGAGGGGACGGCCGGAAGCATGGGGAGTGTCGGCACCAGCGCGGATGAGATTGCCGGCGAGCGACGCCAACTGATCAATGTCGCATACCGGTTGCTCGGTTCGGTGACCGAGGCCGAGGACGCCGTGCAGTCCGCCTACGCACGCTGGTACGGGCTGCCGCGTAGCCGGCGGGAGGAGATCCTCTCCCCCGGCGCCTGGCTGACGACGGTGACCAGCCGCATCTGCCTGGACCTGCTCGGGTCCGCGCGGGCCCGCCGTGAACGCTATGTCGGCGTGTGGCTGCCCGAGCCGCTGCCCGACCGCACCGAGTGGGACCTGACGGGCGGCATCGGCACCGGCACCGCAGACCCGGCCGACCAAATCGTTCTGGACGAGTCGGTGGGTATGGCCCTCCTTCTCGTTCTGGAGACGATGACGCCTGCCGAGCGGGTGGCGTTCGTCCTCCACGAGGTCTTCCGGTACCCCTACGCCGAGATCGCCGGGGCCCTCGGTCGGACCCCTGCGGCCTGCAAGCAGCTGGCGGCCTCCGCTCGGCGGCGGGTGGCCGTCGCGTGCCCTCCGGGCGCGGCTGCCGGTCACGCCGAGGTGGTGAGGCGCGTCAAAGAGGCATGGGAGTCCAAGGACATCGCAGCCCTCGTCGGTCTCCTCGACCCGGCTGCCGTGATGACCGCCGACGGCGGCGGCATGGTCGGCACCGCCTTGCGCCCGGTCGAGGACGGCGCACGCATCGCTCAGTACATGGTCGCGATTGCCGACAAGGCTCCGGGGCTCGAACTCCTCGAGCGGTCGGTCAACAGCGTACCGGGCCTGGTGGCCCAGAGTGCCGGCATCGTCGTGACCGTAGCCTCGTTCGACGTCGTGGACAGGCGCGTCACCCGTATCTGGGCCGTCCGCAACCCGGAGAAGCTGCGCCCGTGGCGCGGGAGGGCCGACTGGCACCCGGGAACCGGGTGATCATACGGGCGGCCGGTTCGGGTTCGGTCGCGAACGTGGTGCCCCGGGAGTGCCGGCCGCTTGGTGGCGGCCACGTACCGGGCCAATCTGTCGAGCAGGTTCGAGACCTTGGCTCATGGGCTCCCGAACTGCGGCCGATGGCGATCCATGGGCGCGGTGGGCTCTCCACGACGGCTCACTCACCGGGGGGTGTACCGCAGCTCTGGCCGCCCGGCCCGTCGAACTGTACGGAGCTGAAGAAGTCCCGGAAGCCGGGGAAGAAGTTGCCCTTGCCCGTCGGGCCGGAGGCAGTGACGGTCGTACAGCCGGAGTAGTTCGTCTCGGACCACAGGTGGATGGTCGAGCGCGTCCGGCTCCAGTCCGACTTGCCCCGCTTGTCCATGCCGAGCGCCGTGAGGTCCGGCGTGCTCTGCTTCAGTTCGACCATGTCGCCGGTGCCGTCGAGGCCGGAGAACAGGCAGAAGTAGCCGACCGGGCAGCGGTAGTACCCGGCGGCCGCGTGAGCCGTGGAGGTCGGCACCACAGCGGCGGCCGCGGCGGCCACCGGTACGAGCAGAGCGGAGAGCAGCTTCCTCATCGGCACGCGCGGACTCCTCGGCTGGGGTGTCGTGAACACATCGACGACAACGGTAGAAGTCGGGCGCATCGCCGCACCTCGGCCCCCGGGGTTCTTCACCGAATGCCCACTGGCCTTCACCAGTGCGCCGCCGACTCCTCCAGGGGGCCTGCCCCCGCAGCTCGGTTCACGCGCTCGCCTGTGCAAGACGGGCCGGCGGCGCGGCACGGCGCACCGTGTTCGAGTCTTGTTTCCCCCGCCAGACGTCGGCAGGAGAAGGGCACGAGAGGGACGGCTGCGGGCGGCGTGTCCTCGATGATGGTGCGCGTCGCACCTGGCTGCGTGTAACAGGAATGTACTAGGGAGTAGTTGGGCGGAACGGTTCGCCGGGTCGCGTGCATCCTGATGATCAGAAGCGCTCGCTCGTACCAACTCGTATCGAGCGGCCGACACCCCCAACCGATATCGAGGCAGAAACGATGCGTGTTCACAGGCTCACCTTCGCCGCCCTGTCCATTGCCGCGGGTCTCTCGCTCACGGCCTGCCAGAGCGACGATGACGGCAAGGGGCAGAGCACCCCGTCGTCCGCGTCCTCCGCGTCTTCCGCGTCTGCCTCGGGCGGTGGTTCCGGCTCGGGCGGCTCGGATCAGGGCGGAGGGAAGGAGCCCACCGGGAAGCAGCCCACCGGGAAGAGCTCCGGCGGGCAGGGCGCGGCGGCCGGGACCGGATCCGACAAGAACGGCAAGGCCGTCAAGTGCCGCACCGACGATCTGCAGATCACGGCGAAGGACCGCACTATCGACGGTGACCCCGATGGCACCGTCGTGGTGGAGCTGAAGAACCACGGTGGCCGCAGCTGCGCGATGTCCGGGTACGCGGGCGTCGATCTGAAGACCAACGCGGGGTTACTGTCCGCGAAGCGCACTGGTGAGCAGGCACCTTCGGTCGTCCTCAAGGCTGGAGAGTCGATAGCCTTCGGAATCAGCTATCCGTTCAACAAGTCGGGTGGTTCCGGCGTCCGCGTCACGGGGCTGCTGGTGACCCCGCCGAGCGAGACGAAGACGGTCACCCTCTCCTGGCCGGGCGCTGCCACGTTGCCCGTCACGGACGGCTCCGGCTCCCCGGTGAAGGTCGGCCCGATCGGGAGCGCCGGTCAGGGCGGCTGATCAGACGCCCTTGAGAGAGGGCGTCACGCGGTCCGTTGGACGCCCGACTGACGGGCCTCGATATGAGTCGACATATCGGATATCTCTCACCCACCATGCACTGCAAGGTTTTGACGACGTCGGGTAAGGGGCGGCGCGAACGCACCGCCCCTTGTCGGTCCGACCCTCAGCGGCGACTGATGGTCTCGCTACTACTCGTCGTGCGCGTCGAGCCGTTTGGCGGTCTCGGCCTTGACCGTCTCGTGCAGCTCGTCCGAGGTGAAGCCGAGGTTGCGCAGGATCTGCGCGGCCGGGCTCCCCTCGGTGCGGATCAGGCCCAGCAGCGTGTGTTCCGTGCCGACCCAGTCGTGGCCGAGGTCGTCCGACGCGCGGCGCGCCTGCTCGATGGCCTCCTTGCTCTCCGGCCGGAACGGGATGTGCCCTCGCAGCGGCTTCTCCCCGGCCGGCGGCATGGCTTCCTCGATCGCGTCGCGGATGCGTCGCTCCGACTCGGTTTTCGCCACCAGCACCTCATGCGCCAGACCCCGCGGTTCGCCGAGCAGGCCGAGCAGTATGTGTTCGGTGCCGATGAAGTCGTGCTTGTGCGTTCGGGCGGCTTCCTGCGCCAGCACGATGCTGTGCCGGTTCAGCTTGGTGAAGCGCTCGAACGGGGCGGGCGTGTGGCGTTGCTGGGCGGCCTGTTTGGACACTCCGATGGCGTCACCGATCTCGGTCCATGACGCGCCGTTCCGCTTGGCCTTGCTGACGTAGTGGTCGATGAGCTGGTCACCGAGGTCGGACAGCGTCTGGGCGCGAAGTCGCGCCTCGCTGATGCGGGCCAGTTCGTTGGCGCCGGGGAGTTCCTCGTCGAGCCGAGCGATCAGGTCGGCGAGACTGATGTCGAGTGGGCTCATGCGTCAATCGTAAGTTGACGATTCCCTGTCGTCAACGTGCAGTTGACGCTCATTCCGTGTGCGCCCGCTCGCTTTCGCCCGACGGCCCGGTACGGCGGTCGGGTTTGTCGTGCGCCTGCCCACTCGCCTGATCGCATACCGGCCAGCCGGCCGCAGGCCGTCGGCCTGTGGTGTCGCCCATTGCTCATTGAGGACCGGTTCTCGTACTGCTGCCCTGCGTAAGGAGCCGTGGTGTCGGCGCCGGGGCAATTCCCCCCGTCCAGACGGCCGACGACGGATCCTTCAACTCGGGCCCCTTCGGCCAGGGCGAGACTTTCCCCCACACCTTCCCCCTGCGCGGGACGTTCCCGCACCACTGCGACATCCACCCGGAGATGACGGGAACGGTCACGGTCACCTGAACACAGGTCCGGCGCTCCGGGCCTGTTCCGGGCCATATCCGGGCGGCTGCCGATTGCGTACCGGCCGTCGCCCGCGGGTGCCGTCAGGGGCGTCCGACGGGGCAGCGCCGCAGTATGCCGTTAGGTGCGCCGCCATCACCCTGACCGGCTGTTCCTGGGGGCGCGCCGTCTCCCATCACCATCGCGCCCGCCGGGTCTTCGCCCGGCGCTCGTGCGCCGGGCACTCCCTGGTCACCTCACGCGCCCCTGGCTCGCCCTCTCGTGCTGCGGCCGGGCGGACGCCACACTGGCCTCTCGTCGCTTCCCGCTTCGGGGAGCGGGCCGTACACGGCGGTGTACCTCGGGGGAGGATCGGTGAAGGTCGGTTCCTGGAACGAGTGGGATCCGCTGAGGCATGTCGTCGTCGGCCGGGCGGACGGCACCGTGGTGCAGGCGCCCGAGCCGGCGGTCGTGCGGGACTGGCCCGAGCACGGCTTTCCACGCGGAACGTATGGGCCGTTGCCGGAGGAGATGACGGCGGCCGCCAACGAGCAACTGGACGACTTCGCGCGTGTCCTCGAACAGCGCGGCATTCGGGTCGACCGGCCACGGCCGCTGGACTTCGGCCGGCCCGTCGGCACCCCTGAGTGGTCGCAGCAGAGCATGTTCGGTGCCATGCCGGTGCGTGACGTCCTGGTGGTGATCGGGAACGAGCTGCTCGAGGCGACCATGTCGTTCCGCAGCCGCTGGTTCGAGTTCCTGGCCCACCGGCCGTTGATCGAGAGCTACTTCCGCGACGACCCGGACATGAGGTGGGAGGCGGCCCCCAAGCCCCGGCTGACCGAGGCGTCGTACCGGCCGGGCTTCTGGGAGATGTACGACGCCCTGCCGTTCGAGGAGCAGATCGCCCGGGCCAGGGCCGGGGAGCTGCTGCTGACCGAGACCGAGCCGCTCTTCGACGCCGCCGACATCGCCCGCTGCGGCAAGGACCTGTTCGTCCAGCAGTCCCTCGCCACCAACGCGGCCGGGATCCGCTGGCTCCGGCAGCATCTGCCGGAGCACCGCGTGCACGGGGTGACGTTCGGGAACGCGCACCCCATGCACATCGATGCCACATGGGTGCCCCTGCGTCCCGGCCTCGTTCTGCACTGTGGGGAACGTCCCGCCGAGGAGGAGCTGCTGCACCACCTCAAGGTCAACGACTGGCAGGTCGTGCAGGCCGCCACCCCCGGGCGGCAGAACCCGCCGCCGCTGTCCGCGTGCAGCCGCTGGCTGTCGATGAACGTGCTGGTGCTGGACCCCGGGACGGTCTGCGTGGAAGCGAGCGAGACCGCACAGATGGAACAGCTCGACCGGCTGGGCTTCGAGGTCGTCCCGGTGCCGTTCTGGGACGTGGCTCCCTTCGGCGGCGGACTGCACTGCGCGACACTCGACGTCCACCGCGAAGGCGTGCTGGAGGACTACTTCCCCAGGCGATCGGGAAGGTTCTGAGGCTTCCGCGACCGGGGGTCAGTGCCTGTGGTGGACCTCCTCGGTGATGCAGGTGGTGTCGCTCAATACGGCGACGTTGGGATTGCCGCAGTTGTTGCTGTGCCCGGTCGCGTTCCAGGCGGCGACGTTGGACAGCAGCCCGCCTTCCACCCGCTCGTCACCCGGCCGGTTCCGGTCGGCGTGGTCGTGCTTGGCCCGGCAGACCGACTTCACTCCCACGCCACCGATAGGGGCTCCGCACTGATTGGCGTGCCCCGTACTGGTGCTGCTGCCCAGCACCGACAGGACACTGCCCGCGATGTCCTCACCGCCCGTGCCCTTGCCCGTGTGGGCATGGGCCGCACTTCCAGCGCCGCACATGGTGATCGCCGAAATAGCCAGTACGGCCAGGATCCTGGCACCGCGAACCATGGTGACCGCCCCTTTCCCCTGAGTGTCCCCGAGTCGAGCGGACCGCCCTGCGCGATCCGCTTTCCTTAACCTCCGAAGATCGGAAAAGACACGCCTCCGCGCGGGCAACCTCCCCACGTGCCAGGGTGGGATGGGCGGTGAGGGCGGCGCCCAGCGCCAGTGGCCGTAGCGGCGGGTGCGGAGGACGCCGGTGAGACCTGTGCCGTCCCACCCTACGGGCGAGGTGTCCTACGCTCGCTCCCTCAGGGGCGGCCTCCATGGTCGTCGGAATACCCGTGGCGATGTCGCCGAGATCCAGGTCTCCGGGGTGGTCGGACGTCCGGGTTATTCCTGGGTGGCGTCCATTTAGACGATCTCTTCCTCGAATTCGACGCTCGTGCGGGCGGTGCCGTGGCCCGGGGGCTGGTAGGAGTCCTTCCCGGCCACGAACCACCAAAGGGTGGCCAGCACCAGGACGGCGGCCAGGGCGACGCCGGCGTAGTTGAAGGTGGCGACGGTGACGGGGTAGCTCTGAGGGAGCAGGAAGAGCAGCGTGACGACGGCTACCCATGCGACGGCGATGGAGCCGATGAGCGGGCCCCGGCCGCCGAGGTGCCATGGGCCGGGCTGAAAGGTCCGACGGTGGCGTAGGCGCAGGTAGATGGGTATGGCGTAGGCGGGGGTGATCCCGATGACGTTGATGGCGGTGACCGCTCCGTAGGCCGTATCGCTGTAGAGGGATGGCAGTGCCAGAAGGGCGGCGATGATGACGGACAGCCATACCGCGGCGCGGGGAGTGCCGGTGCGGTTGTCGACTCGCCGCCAGACGCGGGAACCGGGCAGGGCGCCGTCACGGGAGAACGCGAAGACCATGCGCGAGCACGCCGCGACCTCCGCGTTTCCGCAGAAGAGCTGCGCGACGATGACGATCAGCAGCAGCGCCTTGGCGCCGGACGCCCCGAGGGCGTCGAGGAAGACCTGGGCGGGCGGCACGTCGGCACCCTTGGTCTCGGCGTAGTCCTGGATGGCGAAGGTCATGCCGGCGAGCAGCACGAATCCGGCGCCCCACGACCAGGTGATGGCGCGCATGATGCCGCGGGGTGCGCTGGTGCGGGCGTCGGTGGTCTCCTCGGACAAGTGGGCGGAAGCGTCGTAACCGCTGAAGGTGTACTGGGCCAGCAGCAGGCCGATGAGCACCACGTACCACTGGGCGCTCCAGCCGGTGTCGTTGACGAACGTGCCGAAGACGAAGGAGGCGGACTGGTGGTGGCTCGGTACGAGCACCAGTGTGCTGACGATGACGGCCACGCCTGCCAGGTGCCACCAGACGCTGATGGAGTTCAGGACGCTGACGAGCCGGACACCGAAGAGGTTCAGCACGGCATGCAGTGCCAGGATGCCCAGGAAGAGCAGCAAGGTCGAGGCGGGGGTGGCCTCGAACCCCCACTGAAGGCCGGCGAAGGCTCCGCAGAACTGCGCGGCACCGTAGTCGATGCCGGCGATGGCCCCGAGCAGGCCGAGCAGGTTCAGCCAGCCCGTGTACCAGCCCCAGCGCCGCCCTCCGAGCCGGTCGGCCATGTAGTACAGAGCCCCGCTGGTCGGGTAGGCGCTGGTGACCTCGGCCAGACCGGCGCCGACGAACAACACCATCGCTCCCACCGCGACCCAGCCCCACAACATCACCGCCGGCCCACCGGTGGACAGGCCGAAGCCGTAGAGCGTCATGCAGCCGGAAAGCACGGAGATCACGGAGAAGGAGATGGCGAAATTGCCGTGCCGGCCCATGCGCCGGACGAGCTGCGGCTTGTAGCCCAACTCCTGAAGGAAGGAGTCGTCGGCCTCGGCGCCGTGCGTCGATCGGTGCCCACGCGGGCGCGAGCGTGGTGTGAACACGGAAGCGACCTCCAGAAAGTGTGGAGACGAGAGAACGTGGGTGAAGCGAGCGGTGCGTCCGAGCAGACGTTCCATGACACCCGAAGGCAGGGCCACTGATCAACGGGGCGTCTCGTGCGCATGGGTTATTCCGCGCGGACTGCCGCTGGGGGACTCGGCCCGGCGTCGGCCTGACGTGGCCACGTGGGGCCCTGCTGCGGCCTGACGGAACATCACGTTTTCGTACGCGCCCCGTCGCACCCTGTGACAGCCACAGACGTCTCCACCGCATGTATCAAGACATTGCGGCCCGTGTCATCACTCAGGGCAAGTACAACCATTGACATCCTCCGTACCCCACGGATTCACTCCTTGCACCGGTCGCGGAGCAGGGGACTTCCCGGCCTCCCCGGTACGAGCCACCGCGCTCAATGCTCCACCGCGCGGTGCAAGGAAGCGTTGAGGGGAGGTAGGTACCCATGACGAAGATTCTCGCCGCGTTCGCGAAGAAGCGTGAGCAGAGCCTGAAGCGGAGCGCCTGGTACTTCTGGTACTGAGTCGCCGGAGCATTCCCAGCACCGGGCCCGCCCCGGCAGCGTCGGCCTTCCTGCCGGCCCGCCCGGGCGGGCCCAGCGCGTTCGTACGCCCCGGAACCAGGAGCTTCCTCATGCCCGCCGCCCTGTCCCAGTCCCCCGCCGCCTTGTCCCCGCCCGCCGTCCGGCGCACCACCGTCTTCCACCCGCGCCTCCAGGCCCTCCTCGACGACCACCTCGGCAAGGACCTCGTCCGACTCGAGCCCGACACGATCGGCGTCGCCGGAGCCGAGCTGTGCGACCGCATTCTGGCCGTACGCAAGGCGACCGAGACCGAGCGGCCCACCTTCAAACCCCTCCACGGCCGCTCCATCTCGAAAGCGGAGGCATCGTCCGGCATCCGCACGGTCGGCAGGGACGTGCGCGCCGCGCTGGAGCAGCCCGACCCGATCCCCTCCTCGGCGGACCTGTCCGGGCCCTGGCCGATCACCGGCCACCGCTTCCTCCGGGACCTGGTCCTGCGCGATGACCCGCGCCGGCTCAAGGTCCTCATGTCCAGGACATTGGAGATCGACCCGAAGCTGACATGGACCACGATCGTCGCCGGGGCCGCGCTGCCGCGCCGGCCGCGGCCGGGGCCGCACCTCACCCACACGGCGAACCTGTTCGCCCGGGCCGAGGGGTACCACGACCGCCGTTGGGCGATGGGCATGTACCGGCGCCTGGCGGCACCTGTGTGCTTCACGGTCTCCACTCTGGTGGCCAACGCCCTCTGGCTCGGCGCCCCCTTCGACGAGAACGTACCCACCCGGAACATCATCTGGGAGGCCATGCGGCTCATGCCGCCCTCCTGGAACCTGTTACGGAACCGGTGTCCGGAGTTTCCCGCCGTCGACTCCCGCATCGGTCCGGGCGACGACGTGCTCATGCTGCCGCTGCTCACCCATCGCGACCCGGCCCTGTGGGACGCGCCGGGCGAGTTCCGGCCGCAGCGGTGGGAGACGCTCGACCCGGACGACACCCCCGGCTACCTGCCGTTCGGCCATCACTCGGAACGCTGCTGGGGACGCCACATGGTCATGCCGCTCGCCGAGCTGCTCCTCGACCACATCCGGAGAACGGGCCTGATCGTCGCCCCCGGACAGCACGAGGCACACGTTCCCCTCGTGGGCCTCCTGGGCGTCGAGACCGTCCACATAGGTCCCAGGACGAAGGTACGCCGCCGTGCCCGACCGGCATGACATCGAGGTCCTGGGCGAGGACTGGTACGAAAGCGCCCACCACACGTACCGCAGGCTCCGCGAGACCGGCGGACCCCGCTACGTACGCTATCCCGGCCCGGCGCCGGTGGAGGGCTGGGTGGTCACCGACCACGAGCAGGCGAGGGCATTGCTCGCGGACCCCCGGTTGGCCAAGAACGACGCGGTGCGGAGGTTCGGCCGTCACATCGGCCTCACCGACGGGCCCGGCGGCGGTCTCTTCTCGCACATGCTCAACAGCGACCCGCCCGTCCACACCCGACTGCGCGGGATCGTCCAGAAGGAGTTCACCGCCCGTCGCACCGCCGCCCTGCGGCCCCAGGTGCGGCAGCACGTCGCCGCGCTGCTCGACGCGCTCGAAGAACAGGACGAGGCCGAGCTGATCACCGAGTTCGCCCTTCCGCTCCCCGTGGCGGTGATCTTCGACCTCCTCGGCCTCTCCGAAGAGGACCACGAGACGCTCGCGGTGCGCGGCAACACGCTCCACGGCGGCCACGGCGACGGCGAGGTGTCGGTGTTCACCGCCGAGAGCATGCTGGCCTATCTCAAAGCCTCCATCGTGCTCAAACGCGAGCAGCCCGACGACGGCCTGCTGTCCGCGCTGCTCACCGCGCGGGACGAGGAGGGAGGGCGGCTTACGGAGGACGAACTCACCTCCATGGCGTTCCTCCTGGTGATCGCCGGCCACCAGACCACGGTCAACCTCATCGCCAACGGCATCAGAACCCTCCTCCACCATCCCGAACAACTCGCCGCCCTCCGCACCGATCCGTCGCTCGTACCGGCAGCGGTCGAGGAGGTCCTGCGCTACGAGTCACCCTCCGGGCTCGCCTCCCTCCGATACGCCACTGAGCCGGTCGATGTGGGAGGAGTGACGATCGGCGAAGGCGATTTCGTGCAGATCTCCTTGCTCGGTGCCGATCGCGACCCGAAGACTTTCGACGATCCGGACCGGTTCGACATCCACCGCCCCGACGCGAACAGGCACCTCGCGTTCGGGAACGGCATCCACCACTGCCTCGGCGCCCCTCTCGCCCGCCTGCAGGCCGAGGAGGCGTTCATCGGCATCCTCCAGCGCTTCCCCGGCCTACGGCTGCACGAAGCACACGAGGCTCGGTGGCAGCCCAACCCCCGTCACCGCGGCCTGCTGTCCCTACCGGTGCGGCTGCGATAACCCTCCTCCTCGGAGCCGCCGCGATCCTCGGCATCCTCACCGTGCCCGCGAGTGCCGACGACGCGCCCTGGAGCCGCCTGGTCAGCGTGAACGCCAACGCGGCCGGCGCCGACCCGTGGCACTCGGGCGCTCCAGAGCGCAACGGGCTGATCGTCCTGTCGTGACCCCGCCGTCCTGACCGGGCACCGGATGCCGGATCCGGGCCCGGGCCCGGGCAGATGCGTTCAGGGCTGCTCGGAGCAGGTGGGATGCGCTACGCGGAACTCGCCGTGACAGACGGCACAGACGTTCGTGGTCAGCCACCCCGGCCCGTACCGCCATGCCGTGGACGGTCAGCCGGCGGTCTCGTCCAAGGGAACCGTGAGTCCGATCCCTTCGGCCGCCACGGCGACGGCGAAGTCGAAGAACGCGGACTCGTCCCGGACGCTGTCGTGGGTACGGCTGAAGACCTGGAAGACCAGGAGTCCGATCAGGTTGCTCCACAGCACGATGCCGCGCTCGATGATGTCCGAGAAGGGGGCTTCGGGTATGCCGCCGAAGAGCGCGACGGCTTCCGGCAGCAGCAAGGACGGTCCGGTCTTCGCCTGCCGGGGCGGGGTCAGTTCACCTGCCTCAAGCGCCGAGCGCACGATGCCGGCGAGGACGGCGGGGGTGCGCGAGGCGGGCGGGACGGTGTCCTGCGGGGCGTGGTAGTCCGGAACGGGCGAACCGTAAATCAGCGTGAATTCGCCGGGGTTGTCGAAGGACCACTGCCGCAGCGCACGAGTGACCGCGAGGAGTCGCGCGCCCGCCGGTGCGTCGCTGTCTCTGGCGGCCTGGTCGGCCTGCTCCATCGCGGCGCCGGATTCGTTGTAGGCGTCGATGACCAGCGCGGTCAGCAGGTCGTCCCGGTGCGGGAAGACAGCTTCGACCTCGGTAATGGCAAGACCGCTGCCGGACGCAACGGCATCCAGGGACAGCCCGCCGGCGCCAAGCTTGAGCAGGAGTCGGCGCGCGGTGGTCCTGATGGCTGCCGACAGGTGGGCATTCTGATCTGCGGCAGTTGTTCCGGAAAGATCCATGGCCGAACTGTACCTGTCAAATATCACCGCCAAGGGTGGCCCGGCTCTTGACGGGGGTGCCGTGCCTAGGTGCGAGCACGCTCGGGTCCCGTTGGGCGATGTCCGAGTGGGGGCCGCTGGGCGAGGAGGTGTGCTGAATCCCCGCGGATGGCTGTGGTGTCGTGGTGCCGGGGGCCTGCCGGGTGAGGCTCTCGGACGACTGGAACTGTGACTGTGCCGTGTGCTGTTGCTCGCTCTTGCCGGGGCTTGTGCCCATGCCCGACCGCTCCTGCGGTTGTGCGGGGGTGCTTGCCGTGACCTTCGCGGATTCCCGTCCGGGGCAGAGCGCTCGGACGCCGGCTTGGGGGAATCGGTCGGGGGGCACGGCAGGTGAATGATGCGCGCCGCCTTGTTCTGCCGGCTCGGACCGCGGGGCGCCGGCTTGCGAGTTCTGCTCGGCTCCCGCTCCACCCGTTCGTCCCGCGTCCCGGGCGCTTCCTCGCGCGGGGCGGTGACCGCGGGTCCCAGGGAGAACGAGGTGGTCGCTCGCACCGGGGGCGGGACCCAGGGCCCGGGGGCACCCCACAAGGCCGTGACTGCCAAGGCCGATTGGAATATACGCATCCATCCGCCCCAGCGCTCGCGAGTCGAGCGGTAGAGCGGACACACCCCCGTACGGCACTGTCGACGCGTCTCGTACGGCAGTCGGATACCGAACGGACTCGCGCCGCCGCGCTGCCGCATGCGCCGCCCACCGGGGAGCAGGGCTGGGCCGACCGACCGCCCTGCTGCCCCCAGGACGTCAGTCGTCCGCAGTGCTCCGCGGGGGAAGCTGACCGCTGCGCTCCAACGCCTTGTGGGCGGCAAGGTACCCCGCGACCTTGAACGCCAGCTCATGGGAACCGAACGTATCGGCCCGTGCCTGCCGCAGTACCACTCGCACAGCGACCACGACGCCGTGTTCAGGCCGGCTCAACTGCTCCTCGATGCCCGCGGCAGCCGCCCTGAAGAAACCCGGCAGCTTGTCGGCGGGCTCGTACGCGACCGCCAGGCCCTCGGCGACCTCGAAGGCGAAACCCTCCGCTGCGGGCTCGAAGTCAACGGTGATGTCCGCGAAGTGAGGAGCGCAGTTCACCCTCCGGTGCAGCACTCGCACCTCACGCAGAGAGCGCGGAGGGAAGCGAGGCCGTGACATCACGCGGCAAGGCTACTCCACGCCCGGCCGGGAAGACGTGGTAGGCGATGCGCAGGACAGCCGCCCGGTGCGAATGAACCCAGCCCGTTTGCCATCGGCCTCAGTCGTCGAAGCGGGGCGTGGGCGGTGTGGCCGAGCGCATCACCTCGGAGTATGACGCTGATCGGAGGGCGTGCCGTCCGGCCCCTGGCCGCCGTCGTCCCCGCCGCCCTCGGCGCGGCGGCCCTCACCCTGATCTGGGCCAACGTCCCCTGGTGGTGGACGTATCCGCGCGAGGACATGACACAGACCGGAAACCTTGTCGTCGGCATCCTCTACCAGCCATTGGTCCTCTGGGGCCCGCTCACCGCGGCCGTCACCGTCTCCTACTACCGCCGCCACCGAGCCGCGCAGCGCCAGGCGTCGGCCGGCTGAAAGCCCGCCCTTGCGGCGGGCGGCCGAGTTCGCGACTGCCCCGCAATCACTCCCCGACCATGGCGGTCAGCCGGGAACGGCTCGGTCCCGGTAGTACGGCTCCAGCGCTGCCCGCGAGCCGTCGCCCATGGCCACGGCAATCCGCTGCATCCGGGCTCCCTTCAGGTCACCAGCCACGAGGATCCGCGGGTGCTGCTGGTCCGGTGGGCAGTACCCGTCCGAGCCGACGACGAGCCCCGGCACGACGGCCGGCTTCGATCCGATGTTGCCCAGCACGGCGTTGACGATGAAGGTGCGCGAGCCTCCGCCCGGGGGCCAGGCTGTGATCCGGAAACCCTCGGGGACCGGGGTGACGGTGACGCGGTCGACAACGTCCAGATGGATGCGCGGGTCGCCGGCGACCTCGTCGGTCTTGTAGTGGTCGGCCTCAGGAAAGAGCACGTCGAGCCGCACCTCGGCGTGCGGATGCGTGCGGAGCCAGGTGCCCAGGGGCCGGTCCGCGCCCAGCACCACGACCCGGCGGCCTACCAGGTCATCGGCTGCCGCCCGCCACAGCGGCGGCGGCTCCCAGTTCTCCGGCGCATCGATCCAGGACACGTCCCTGGGCCCGAGCGCTGTCACACCGGTGGCCACCACCGCGGCCGGCGCCCTCAGGACACGGCCGCCCGTCAGCGCGACCTCGGCACACTCGCCATGGCCGATCACTCGTACGGCGCGGCCGGGCAGCACGTTGACGCGCCCCAGCGCCTGGTGCCGGGCCAGGTCACCCGCAAGCGCCTCAGCGAGCGCTGCTCCGGTCGACCAGCCACCTGGCACGTTCTCGATCGCCCCGATCGCACGCAACTTCGCACCGACGCTCTCAGCCTCGATGACCACGCACGTCATCCGCAGGCTCGACGCCATGACCGCGGCGGCCACTCCGGCCGGTCCAGCGCCGATCACCAGCAGGTCCGCGTCCCACGATGGCTTCATGATCCACCTCCTTCCGAAGCGGGCGACCGGCGGACAAGTACGCCCGCGAAACCTGCCGCCTCCTTGGCCACCGGGCCTTCGATCCTTCCGTTCGGCAGCGGGCCACGGACTCGGCACCCGAGCCAGTCGTAGCGGGTGGTCAGATGTCGAGTCACCTCTCCCGGGAAGCGATCCACTCGCGGCGGGCGTAGGCGCGGACCGCATCTCGCTCGGCGTCGGTACAGCCGTCCTCCAAGGCCGCCGGGATATCGCCGGTGGTACTGGTGCCGTGCTGGAGGTCGTGGGCCACGAGTTCGCTGGCGACGTCGGAGGCATCGGTGCGCAGCTCCACGTCCCTGGGCACCGGGTTACTGGAGTCCTCCTGGTAGGGGCGCGGCAGGTAGTTGCCGTGCCCGTGGCACAGGCCGAGGGCGTCCAGGACCGCCGCGGTTTCCAGCAGGTCGTCCCGGCACTCCATGGCCACGCTGCTGACCTGGGAGTCCATGAGGTCTGGGCGACAGGAGGCGTGCGCGGCCGCCAGGTGCCGGCGGTCCATGACGTACATGTACAGCAGAGCCGGGACGAGCTCGCCGATGCGGAGCAGATGCTTGCCGTACGCGGCCTGAGCCGCCCGGCTGGTCGACCAGCCGGGCCACGGCTCGCCCGGAGAAGCTCGATATGCGCTCATGAGCCACGAACTTACTCAACTGCCGATGGCGTGGGGCCGGAACGGGCCATCATCGACGCTACGGCGAACACATGTCCTGCTCGGTCTGGTCCGATCCCACACCCCCAGCACCTCGTACGGGTCATAGGCGTCCGGATCTATCGCGGCTCTCCATGCCCCTCCGGATGCCCCGACTCCGTGGCATCCGAGGCCTCGAGGCGACGATCACTCGGTGTCCAGGTGGGTCGGGAGTTGGCGCCGTCGTGAGGCGCGGGGTTGCCGCGGCGGGCGGCGCGGCGGCCTCCGACCAGCAGCAGGATGTCCGCGAGCAGGAAGAGCGGCCAAGGTGTGGTGATGAGGATGACGGCGTCCACCACGCTCAAGATCCCCAGCGCCCACGCGATGAACGGCGGTGGCGTGATGCCGCGGCGATCCAGCCACAGGATGATCAGGCCGACCACGATGAGTGGCGGGCCGAAGCTCTCCAGAGACAGCCAGAGCGCGCTGTTGGCCGGGCTCATTTCGGAGAAGTCTTCGCCCCACAGCGCCCCGCTGAACCACTCCCCGGCGTGGCGTGCCGCCCCTTCCGCCGTCAGCGCGAGGAGCGTGTGCGCGGTTCCGAAGAACACAAGGAGCCAGCCAGCATATTTGACCATTTGATTCTTCCCATCTGTTGGGGATGCGGAGCCGCGCGGCGTCATATGGTTGCCGTCCGACCGCGGTTCGGCCGATCCAGGGCGGCGCGGCAGCGGTGTCGTCCGCGGTCCGGGCGAGGTCGCAGGGGAAGGCAGCCGCACTGCGAGACAACCCGCCCAGCCACCCTCAACGCCTTGCTGGTCGGACCCGTCTTCGCCTGGCTGTTCCTGCTGTCCGAATCCCCCGGCCAGCTCCCCACCCTGGCCTCCGCACTTCTCGACGCGGCACTCGCCCTCACCAGCCTCGGCCCTCTCAGCGCTCCAGAGGAATCCGGCGGTGAGATCGTGATGTGACCCAGGCCCGAGCAGACGAGCGACAGGAGCCGCCGAATGAGATCAGGCGGCACTCAGCTGTGCCGTGCTCGGGGAAGCTGCCAGTTGCCGCCGCGGTCCTCCTTCGACCAGCGCGCGACGAGGTCGGGGATACGCAGGAAGCAAGCCAGTGCGGTGACCGCCTGGAAGGCGTCGATAGCGCGCTGGGTCATCGGCATGCCCAGGCGCAGGAGTCGCGGATTGACCTCGGCCTGGATGTGGTTGACGAAGGGCCGCAGCACGGTGTCGTAGTTCGCCAGTGCGGTTGGCAGATCGTCCGGGTGTCGATTGATCTCGTCGGCCAGGACGTAGGCCCCGACCAAGCCGCCGGAGATTCCCATGCCGCTGTAGGGGGAAGCACAGTGCGCGGCGTCCCCGACCAGGACTACGCGGCCCTTGGACCAGGTGTCGGTGCGCACCTGGGCGATCTCCTGGGAGTAGAAGAAGGGGCTGGTCTTCATGCCCTCGATGAATCGCTCGGTCTGCCAGCCGGCGTCGCGGAACCTGCTTGCCCAGAACTCCTGCTGACGCTCGACGGGTTCCCGGTGGATGGCCGAGGCTTCCTCGGATTCTTCTCGCATCACGAAGTAGGCCTGGGTCTCGGTCGGATTGTGGCTGCGGCGCATGATCTGACGGCCGCCCGGGACCATATAGGTGTCCCGGATGTTGCTGTCGGAATCGATGCGTGGGACGAACCAGTACGCCATGTGGATACCGACCCGCCAATACGGGTCGAAGCCCTCCGGGAGGATCGCCCGGCGGATGCGTGATCCCTGTCCGTCCGCGCCGACCAGGAGGTCGAACTCGCCGGACGACCCGTCGGAGAAGTGCGCGACGACCTTGTGCTCGTCCTGCTCGAAACCGTCCACGCTCGTGCCGAAGACGTACTCGGTGCCGTGCTTGGTCGCATCGTTGAGGATGCGTACCAGGTCGCCGCGCATGATCTCGTACTCGGAGGTCAGTGTCTGGCGGCCCTGCCCGGAGGTGTTGGCCATGATCGTCGCATTGGCCTTGCCGCGGGCGTCGACGAAGGCGACGCCCTTCTCGTCCACGCGCCTGCCCCGGACGTCGTCGAGGAGTCCCATGCGGCGGACGGCCTCGATGCCCTGACCCCGGAGGTCGACCTGGGCGCCGGTGGCCCGTAGCACGGGGAAGCGTTCGACGACGGTCACCCGGTGGCCGCCCCGCGTCAGCCAGAAGGCCAGCGCCTGTCCCGCGACTCCGCCGCCGGCGATGAGGACTCGCAAGGATCGCGTTCCCGAACCCTGTGTCATGTCCACCGCTTCAAAAACTATCAGCGAATGATTCCTTTCCAGAGTCATCTATCAGCGATAGATTGTCAACGTGGCGAAGATGAACCGTGAGACCGTGGTCGCCGAGGCGCTCGAGCTGCTCGACGAGGTCGGCCTGGATGCCGTCAGCACACGGCAACTGGCGAAGCGACTGGGCGTCGAGCAGCCATCGCTGTACTGGCATTTCCGCACCAAGAAGGAGCTCCTGGCCGCCATGGCGCAGGCCGCGATGGCACCCCATGCGAACGCACCGCTGCCGACGCCTGAGGACGACTGGCGCGAATGGTTCCTGGAGAACACCCGTAGCTTCAGGCGCACCCTGCTGATGCGCCGCGATGGCGCACGTCTCCATGCCGGCTCCACGCCCACCGCAGACCTCGACCGGATCCGCCACAAGATGACTTTCCTCGTCGACTCCGGCGTGCCCGAGCACGACGCACAGATGGCGATGCTGACGGCCAGCCGCTTCACGGTCGGCAGTGTCCTGGAAGAACAGGCGGACTCCGGCCCCGGCGACGGCCCGGACCTACCGGCCGACACGCCACTGATCGATCCCGAATCGGCGTTCGAGGCGGGACTTTCCCTCATTGTGAACGGCTTGACCGCGCGCATCACGGCATAGAAGCCGGACCTGCCTGTCTGCCACGTCCTGCCAGCGCGAGCCCGCCGTACCTCCGCAGGCTCGCGCGTACCCTCCCCACACACGGGTCACCGTGGAAACCGCTCCGAGACCCCCAGCCCCGCAGGAGGCCAGAGCCCCTTGGCGGGAATGTCAACAACGCTCGTAGTCAATACAGCTAGGGCGCAGCGGATCGGGGGCGAGGGCGATGGCCATCCAAGGCGCCGCTGCCTCTTGAAAGCTGTGAGCGAGGGGCTCGAGACCGTGCTGTTCGTCGAGACTGAAGGCCGCCATCATGACCATCTCCGACTCGTCGGCGACGGAGACGAGATGCGTTCCGCAGCGCCGGCAGAATCCGCGATGCAGGGTGGGCCAGGTCGAGTACCAGGTCGGCTCGCCTCCGGGCCCGGTCCAGGTGAGGGCCCCCCGGGGGACCCGACCCACAGCATCGCCGGGCCGCCCGGGAGGCGTGTGCAGTGCTGGCAGGAGCACAGGTGAGGGTCGTGGGCGGGGCCGGTCACCTGGTACGTGATGTCTCCTCACTGGCAGCGACCTGTCCGCGTTTCGGGTACGGCCGTAGGTCCGGTCATTCGGGCATCTCCCTTGAAGAGCCAGAATGTGGAAGGCATCCATGCCCTCGGCCTGGACTGTCTTGTCGTGGCGTTCCTCCAGGGCTAGTTGGCCATCGCGGAAGAGTTGCTCGGGCACGCGGTGCCTGATGCTGGGGCCGGACAGCCTGGTGTGCGATGGCGCCGCTGCCAGGCTGCACGGCGCGGCAGCAGGCCCAGTGGTACTTCCTGTTCTTCGTAGCCTCACGCGCATCGCAAACGGACACTTTTGGGTGACTCCATCACGAGTTGCCCGAGGCTAGCATTCTCATCAATCATCGGCCCATGCGATTGCATGTGAGAAATAGCGGTCCCAGCTGACCGAATTCGGGATTCGTTCGATCATGCACGGGCACAATCGGTCAAGGAAGCGATGGTGTGCAGCATGCGGTTCGCGAACGGTGTGGCGGCGAGCGAGATCATGGGAGCAGAGTGGATCAAGAGCAGCGCAAGTATCAGCCAGGGCAACTGCATCGAGCTGGCAAAGCTTCCGGGGGACGCGGTGGCGATGCGTAATTCTCGTTTCCCGGACGGGCCGGCACTGGTGTACACGTGCGAGGAGATGAAGACCTTCCTGGCGAGCATCAAGGGTGCCGAGTTCGATCACCTGACGGATCTTTAACCCCTTAGGCTCTGGCCAAAGCTTGGCCTGGCGGGCATCCAGGCGCCACCGTAGGGAGCTGTTGTACGTGTCAGCCCCCAGCGGGAGCCTGGATGTCCGCCGTTCGCAAGACCGTAGGCCCCTTGGAAGAACCGGTGGTTTCCATGGGGCACGATTCCAAGCGTGAGGCTGCCGGACGGCTTCTCGGCAATCAGCTGCGGACACTTCGCCGTGATCGGGGCATGACGCTCAAGGATGCGGCCCGGGTCATCCGGGGCTCAGTCTCCAAGGTCAGTCGCCTGGAGCGCGGGGAGAGCCCACCCAAGGAGCGGGACGTCCACGATCTGCTGCGCCTCTACCAGGCGTCGCCCGCGCAGGTGGAACAGATCAGGTTGCATCTGCAGCAGGCGCGCAACAAGGAGTGGTGGCAGCAGTACCTCGACGTCGCACCGGGATTCCTCAAGAAGCTCATCGGCCTCGAGGGAGCCGCGGGCCGAATCTACACGTACGAAAACCACGTAGTGCCGGGGATCCTCCAGACCGAGGCCTACGCTCGGGTTCTGGTCAAGTCCGCGGTGCCCGGCGCCTCGGACGAAGATATCGACAAGATGGTGGACCTGCGCCTGATCCGGCAGGCCATGGTCTCCCGCTCGGCTCCTTCAGTGGTGGCCCTGCTGGACGAAGGGATTCTTCGGCGCCCTGTAGGAGGGCCGGCAGTGATGTGCGCGCAGCTCGAGCACCTGCTGCGCATGGACGAGGTGCCGAATGTCAATGTTCGCATCGTCAGCTTCGAGCGCGGGGCCGGGATGGCACCGACTTTCCCGATCACCCATCTGCACTTCGGGGATGGCGGACCGCCTGAGCTCGTTTACGTGGAACTCCTGGACAGTGCCCTGTACCTGACTCGGACCGCAGAGATCGACAGGTACCGGCTTGTACTGAACGAGCTGAGCCTGAGAGCTGCCTCCCGGCAGGAGACCAAGGACATGCTCGCTCAGGCGGTCGACCACTACCGGGGCCGGCTTGCGTTGTGAGACGGGGAGCCAGGCCCGTCACACACGGGCAAGGCCGCCCCATTCGACCCAGTCCGTGGCCCGTTGCTCCACGGGCAGCGGTGGGCTGTCGGGCTTCCAATCAATGACGTCGACCAGTCCGGGCTCCAGGATCGTCAGCCCCTTGAAGTAGGCCCGTACCTCGTCCGGTTCCCTTACACGCCCCCAGCGATCGCCGGTGCTGTTGAGCATCAGCTGGGTGACTCCATCCCGTACGGACCGGTCGTCGCTGACGAGCTGGCAGATGACCACGAGGTTTCCAGGGCCGATCTTCGTTGCAACGCGTTGGATGAGCGCTGCCGGGTCGTTGTGGTCGTCGGTGTCAGGCAGGCAGTGCAGCACCGAGACGAACAGTGCCGCGGTCTTGCGGCCTGGGCGGATGAGGTGTCGCACCTCTTCGTGCTGGAAGATCTCGTCGGTTTGCCGCATGTCCGCGTGGATGACGGCGGTGTTGTCGTTCTCCTGTAGCGTGGTGCGGCCGTGAGCGAGGACGATGGGGTCGTTGTCGATGTAGACCACGCGACACTGCGGGTTGATCCGCTGAGCGACCTGATGGACGTTGTCCTCGGTAGGAAGACCGGACCCGTGGTCGATGAACTGCTCGACCCCATGCTCCTCGACCAGGGCGCGGACCACCCTGCGCAGGAAGTCGCGGTTGTTCCGGGCAAGGATCCGGGAGCTGGGGGCGATGTCCAGGAGTTTCTTGCAGGCGTCGCGATCCGACTGATAGTTCTCCACTCCACCTAAGAGCCAGTCGTACATCCGTGCCACACTTGGCACGCGCACGTCAATTGCGTGAGTTTTGGTTTCCTTCACGTGAGCCATCCCGTCCCCCTCCGACGATGGAAGTGCTCATGCTAGGGAGCGTCTTGACAGCAGACCAGTCCCCCGAACGGGGGTACCGTACAGAGGCGTGAATTACGCCAAGGCAGGGAGAGTATTTACCTCGCTCGTGCCTGCGGAGGCCGACCGGCGTCCAGGCCTTCTGGGTCTCTGGGGCTCGCACCGGCAGTCGGCCCCCTGCCGGCACTTCTACGCAATTGGCGAGAACAGGGTGCGCGGGCTTGCCTCCGCCGTCGGTTCCTGTCACCCTTTGGCGCCCTGGGCAAGAGGTGGCAAGACGAAGGTGACCGAGTGGCATGCTGTGCAGTCGGGTGGCTGCCGCCTCGTCGGTGCTGGAACAGTGCTCCGCCGCCGGCAGCTCCCTGCGAGGTCGCGGCGTCAGGGCCGGGCGTAGTCCATTGCTTCCCAGAAGGGGCGGATGACGCAGGGGTGTACCGACAGTCCGGCCGCGAGGGCTTCTGTCGTCGGCCAGTCGGGCAGGAGCGCGCCGCTGAGCACGGCTTCGATCACGGACGCTGCCAGACCGGTCTTTTCAGCGATCCGTTCCGGGGCGGGGGACGACGCTGCCAGGTGCAGGCCACTCAGCGCACTGCGGAACTGCTGGTGGGCATCGGCCAGGGAACGGCCGGACGGCCGCACTCGCCCCTGACATGCCTCCCACACGACACGCACCTGCTCCGGTCTGCCGCACAGGATCGTGGTGAGCATGTGCGTCACCGGCCAGGAAGGGATGTGCTGACCGTTAAAGATCTTCCCGAGGGCTGCCGTAGCGAGGTCGGCTTGGAGCGCCACTTCTTGCACAGTGATACCCGACTCCAGGTATAGGGCGGACAGCGCCGCCCCCAGAGCCTGAGGCGCCATGGGCTCGTGGGCCGAGATCCGCGACACCCCACTAGGGGCGGAACGCTGGTGCGGGAGTTCGGTCGATGCTGCTGGACCATCCACCGCAGCCGAAGCGCGGAGGAGCTTCTGCTTGCTCCAGAGGGCGCGCGCCGACGCCTCACTGGTTCCGGCAGCAGTAGCGATCTCCGCCCACGATGCACCGGTGCGCCGGGCATCGTGGGCGGCCATGTGCCGGTACTGACGCGCAGCCTCCTCGGCCTCTTCCACCAGACCGAATCGCAGAACCAGGGGCACGTCTTCGGTCTCGGCTGCCGCAAGCCGACTTGCTGCCACCTGAAGGCGGTTGACGGCTTGCGCTCGAGCGGGTGATGCCGCAATCTCGCTGCTGAGGCGGCGAGCCTTGTCGCGAGCGCGCTGCGCCCGCCGCCTGCAGCGCGTATCGCAGTAGCCCCGAGGCCGGCCCCGGCCGGGCCGGCGCCTCAGTAATGTCCCGCACGCGCCGCAGACGCCATCAGGTAGCGCCCCACCCACGCAGCATCCTTTCCACGGCCCTGGCGAGTGATCGTCAACGGTTACCGGGGGCGACGGCTTCGCGCCACCGCCCCCGCGGCATCACACCTGACGTAATGCCCTCAGGCGCACGGACGCACAGCCTGCGGCGCTCGCCGTGAGAGGCAGCATCCCGAGCAGAAGCCCTTGAGGCAGCGGTTCGCCGATGGCCACTGCGGCAATGAGGATGATCACCACCACGACAAGGACCGGGAACATTTTGATGTCCCACACCCGGATCGTTGTCACACCGGAGGGGCTGGGCATGCTTGACTGGTGAGATGCCGGGGGCACACTACTGCGCCCTTGGTCGTTTCGAATGGTCATCTTGCTCTCCTTGTCACGAGATGTGGCCTTCGGAAGTGGGCGGCTCCGGGATGCACCCCCGGAGCCGCTTTTCGCATGAGAGAGATGGTCACGTCACCTCATGCGCTATGACAATACAACGTTCTTTGCGATGACCACGGAAGAGCAAGAAGCAGGCCCATCTCGTGCAAATCTCTGAGCCAGGCAAGTTCAGAAAAGCCCGAGTTGACAACCCGTCAAGCGATCGAACATGTATACACCAAAGAATCATCGCTTTACTTCGAATGACACGCAGAACCGACCGGATTGCGATCGAACCAGTTCGACGTGTGTGGCAATTTTGATCGCTTGCTCCAGGCGTCCCCTCAGGGAACCCAGAACCCCACCTTCCCCGCGCCATCACCCGAGCGTTTCAATCACTCGTCAGGGTGAATCACACACATGTCAGGTACTTGCATCCAGCCCTCCCGCGACCGTGAAGATGCAAAAAATAGCAATTAGCTATCGCTAACAAGCGTGCCGGGCCGACGAATCCTCACCGCACCCCCGAAGCGTGCCGCAAGAGTCCATTAAGGCAGGCCGAAGCACTCCCCAGCGTCGCTGCGGTAGCCCCAACCAGCAGCGAGAGTGCGCTTTGCACTCCGTGTCGGCCGCAGAAGCTCCCGATCCTCGCGAGGATCATCACCGGCCCAGCACAACCGAGCGCAAGGACAGGGCCGCGGGTGCCGCCACCAGCTCAGTACCCCGTCATCACGCACCCTCCCGGCGACAACTCGCACGTGACGACAATCAGCAGAGCCGTGACAATCCCCAGATGGCGGACGAGCATGAAGCGTACATAGAGGAATCTTTCAGTCATTTCAGGAGGGGCGTCGTGGTTCGACGCGATCAGGGTGAGGGCGGCGTGACCCTCACCGCGCAGGGTGTCTCACAACTTGACTGTTGTTGACGAAGGGCCGCTTGTAGCTTCCGTGCACGCACGTTGCGTCGTTGCCGGGACGGTGGACCATCTTCTGGTACTACCTGAGCCTCTCCTCGCGATACATGCGACGTCCGGCCCTGCGGGCTGACCGGCCCGCCGGGCCTGGGACTTACCGGCTGTCCCAGGCCTGGCCGAGCCGCTCGGCCAGCTCGGTGAGCGTCGCCGTCGGGAAGGTGAACGGCACCCGGATGTGCGTCGCGTCCGGAACGACCTCCACTCCATGCCGCAGCGCGAGTTGGGCGTAGACCCGGGCGTCCGCATCGGGCAGTTCGATCCACAGTGCCGAGCCGCCGTCCGGGCGGCGCCACCGCCAGTCGGGTAGCCGGGCGCGTAGGGCTGCCTCCAGGTGGGTCAGTCGGCGGAGCGGCTCGGTGTCCGGCGGCGTGGACCGGCGCATCAGACGGGCGGCGAGCGCCTGGTCCAGCACGGGGCTCCCCAGGTCCGCGAGAGTCTTCAGCCGCGCGATCTGCTCGGCGATCGGCGCGGGGGCCCGCAGCCAGCCGACCCGAAGGCCCGACCAGATCGTCTTGGTCACCGAGCCGACGCTGAGGACGGTCGCGCCGCGCGGCGCGTACGCGGCCAACGGCTGGGGCGGCGGCGTGCCCAGGGTGGTGCAGTAGGCGTTGTCCTCCAGCACCGGTACGCCGTGCTGCGCGGCCAGTTCGCCGATCCGCCGGCGGCGGGCGGCCGACATCAGGGTGCCGGTCGGATTGTGGAAGGTCGGCATCAGGTACGCCAGCGCCGGTCCGGCCGCGAACGCCGGCGCGAGTTCGGCGAGGGCGGCTCCCTCGGCGTCCAGCCCGACCGGGGCGAGCCGGGCGCCCGCCGCGTGGAAGGCGTCGAGGCAGCCGGGCCAACCCGGGGACTCGACGACGACGGTGGCGCGGCGGCGGACGAAGCAGGTGATCGCGAGGCTGATCGCTTGGGTGGCCCCGGTGGTGACGACGATCTGGTCGGCGGTGGTGGGCAGGCCGTCGGCCGCGTACTGGTCGGCGATGGTCTCGCGGAGCACCGGTAGGCCGCGCGGATGGTGGCCGGTGTCGGCGAGCAGCGCGGGGAGGTCCTCGGCGGCGAGGGCGGCGAGTTCGGCGGCCAGATCGGCGGGTGGCTCGCCGGCGGTGCGGGCCAGGGAGATCAGCGGGCCGGGCCCGGCGGCGAGCCGGCGGACCACCGCCGTGCCGGACTCGGCCCCTGAACCGCCCCGCTTGCCCCTGCCGCCGCGCACGCGGCTGCCGCTGCCTCGGCGACTGTCCAGCGTGCCGGCGTCCCGAAGCAGGTCGTAGGCCGCGACGATGGTGGCCCGGCTCAGTTTGAGTGCCCGGGCCAGCTCCCGTTCGGCGGGCAGCCGTTCACCGGTCGCGAGGTCGCCGCTCTCCACGGCGACGGTGAGGGCGGCGGCGAGCCGCCGGTACAGCGGCCCCCTCGCCGTAGCCCAATCGCCCAGGATCTCGGTCAGTTCGGCCGCGGTCCAGTTCCGGTCCACTTCTCCCCCCATTGGCCCGGGTGACGGGCCACCGCGCCGACAAGACTCAGTTCCATGATCACATCACAGGACGCCCGGCTGCGGGCGGTGACCGATCTCATGGTGCCGGCCACCCGCACGGACGCGGGCCGGCACGAGTACGACGGGATCCTCCAGGACCTCTCCCCCGACGGGGTACGCCGCGGCCTGGCCGCGCTCGGCGGCTCCCCGCTCGCCGACCCGCACGACGAACGGCAGCTCGCCGCCTTCGAGCACGCGCTGCAGGTCCGCTACGGAGAGCTGGAGCTGCACCGGTTCGACCCGACCCCGCATCTGGAGAACCTCGACGTCACCTGCTACGAGCGCGAGTACGCCCCGGCCGCCGAGCGGGCCGCCGCTCGCCGGAGGCACCTCGCGGGCTGGCCGGACGCCGTGGACGCGGCGATCGCCGCCCTCGACCGGGTGCCGGCGCCGCTGGCCGAGACGGCCCTGGACACGGCCCGGGGCCTGGCCCACCTGGTCGCTGACGTGCCGTCCGCCCGGGCCGCCCTCGACCGGCTCATCACGCACCTGCGGCACGCGGCCCGTACCGGCGATCCGGACCCGGCGCTCGGTGGATCGGCGCTGGCCCGGTTGGCCAGGGCGACCGAGGCGGTCGAGGTGGACCTGACCGCGCTGGCCGCCCGGCTCGATGTCGAGCGGGACTCGTGGCGGGGCCGTTTGATCGAGGCATGTGGCCGGATCGACCCAGTCGTCCCGGCAGAGGTGACCATGGCCGGGATCCTCGCCGATCACCCGTCGCCGTCGGGGGTACTGGAGCTGGCCGCCGAGCTGGTCACCGAGGTCGAGGCGTGGACGGCGGAGCGGGGGCTGGTGCCGTATCTGGACGGCGAGTGCCGGGTCGGGGTCACCTCGCCGACCGACGCGCACCAGGTGGCGACGCTGACCATGGCCGCGCCGTACGAACCGGACGGGCCGAGCTGGTTCCGCATCACTCCGCCGGCCCCGAGCTGGCCGGCGGACCGGAGCGCGCAGTGGCTGTCGCTGTACAACCGGTCGGGGCTGGCCAACATCGCCCTGCACGAGGCGGCCCCGGGCCATCACGCGCACGGCCGGGCGTTGCGCCGCGCCGCCGGGGACGTCCGGCGCACCCTGCACTCCCCCGCCTTCGTCGAGGGCTGGGCGCACTACTGCGAGCAGCTCGCCGTCGAGGAGGGCTTCCGGGACGGCGATCCGCGGTTCGTGGCGAGCGTCGCCCGGGACGCGCTGCTGCGGATCACCCGGCTGGCCTGCACCATCGGCTTCCAGACCAGGGCGATGTCGGTGGCGGAGGCGCGCCACCGGTTCACCGTGGACGCCCTGCTCGCCGGGCCGGCCGCCGACGCCGCCGTGCACCGGGTGCTCCGGGAGCCGCTGACCATGTCGTACACGTGGGGCAAGCTGGCGATCCTCGACCTGCGGGACCGTGCCCGGGCCGAGTGGGGCTCCGGGTTCAGCCTCGCCCGGTTCCACGCGGCGCTGCTCGGCCTCGGCGCGCCACCGCTGGGCCTCCTCGACCGGGCGCTGGGCACCTGAGATGTGGGCGTTCGTACTGGCCTCGACGGCACTGATCGCGGTGCCGGGACCCAACATGGTGTACATCGTGACCCGCGCCACCGCACACGGCCGCCGGGCCGGGCTGCTGTCCGCGCTCGGCGTGGAGACCGGCACCCTGGTCCAAATAGGTCTCGCGGTGGCCGGGGTGACCGCCCTGCTGGCCGCCGCGCCCGTCGCGTCGAGCGCGATCCGGTGGGCCGGCGTGGGCTATCTGCTCTGGCTGGGCCTGCGTGCCTTGCGGCCCCGGCCGGCAGCCGCAGCGCCTGCGGTCCCGGAGTCGGCGGGCCGGATGTTCCGGGACGGCGTACTGGTCAACCTGCTCAACCCGAAGGTCGGATTGTTCTTCCTGGTGTTCCTGCCGCAGTTCGCGACGACACGGGCCGGGCTGCTGGTCCATGGCGCGGTGTTCTTCGCACTGGCACTGGCCGCTGATGTCGGCTACGCGCTGGCCGGGGCGACGCTGGGCGGCCGACTGCGGGCAGGCGGGCGGTGGCCGGGGGTGATCTACCTGGGGCTCGCCGGCTACATGGCACTGGCGTGACGCCTCGTCGAGTGCAGTCCGCATCAGCACGCGCCCGCGAGCTCCAGGAGCTCGGAGACTCCTTCCTCCTGCTGGTGCGCGGCAAAGCGCGGGACGAGGCCCTGGGCGAGCTCGAGACACCGCGGGGCGCCGATACATGTCGCCATCGTCAGTGCCTGGGCAGCCTCCCAACTCACCCAACCCGCGAGGCGCTTCTCATGTCACGGCCCGGCGGGACGATCACCGGTCCGCCGAGACCGTGAAGCTACCTCGTCTGAATGGCATCTGCCGGGACCTCAAAGATGATCGTGAGTCCGTCGCGCTCGTTGCCCTGCTCACCGACCCGCGTAAAGCCGAAGCCCTCGATGGAGGCCAGGGAGGCGGTGTTGTCGGATGCGATCCTGGCGCGCACGGTCCTGACACCGGGCTCGGCAGCGGCTCTGACGAGCAACGCCCTCAGCATGGCGCGGGCATAGCCCTGGCGGCGGTACCCGGGCACGACGGTATAGCCGACCTCGACCATGCCGGCCTCGTCAGGCGGCCCATGGAACCCGGCGTCGCCCACGACAACCCCGTCCGGCTCGGACACCGCGGCCCGCGTGATCCAGGGCGCGGCCAAGGGGTCCTTGGCGAGCTGGTCGGCGCGGTAGCCGAAGATCCAGCGGGCTCGCTCACCGACGAAGTGCTCGTCAAGGGCGACCCCGGCCTCGGCGCTGCCGCCGGCGAGGTCACCGTCGGCAAGCGCCCGCAGTGCCTTCGCGCTGAGCTCGACGAAGCGGACGCGTTTGGGCGGGGAGAGAGGTTCGTTGTTCATCGCGGTGATACTCACCCAGAGCCTGAAAGCTGTCCACTGCTTTACACCAGCGCACGGCCGACCACGACACCGCAACGCCCGCGCGTCGGCGGACATGGTGACGGTCACGCAGACGCCACGATATCCACGCCGAGATCCATCCCACGATTACCTCGCTCGTCTCCGACCGAACCGCGCCCCGAAGCTCAATCTCCCCCAAGCCTGTAAGTCGAAGGGAAGGGCAGAGGCCAGGTCGCTCCTGCCCCCCTGGTGCGTCCCATGGGGAGCAGCTGCCACTGTCGTTCCCGGTGATCGCCCTCCGCCCTGTGTTGCTTGGTCGCTGTGCGGGCGTTGGTGTCGCCTCGCAGGATCAGGCCGCTGTTCCGGTTCTTGATCTCGTACACCGGCGGGGCGTCGGTCATAGCCGCCGCAGCCACTGCGGGCGTTATCCCACCACGCCCCAAGAGCGGCCCCCGCCGGAGCTCGGGCGACGGGCGCCTCTGGAGACGCCCGCGCAGGCTGAGCCGGGAGGCGCAGGCTGCGCACGCCGGAGACCGTCTCGGACATGCCCTGGGTGAACACGCCATGAGTGCTGTCATACGCCCCCCGGCCAGGATTGCGTCCCTGCCACTGGGCGAGTTGTGTGGGATGTGCATAGTTCATCGCCCCGGATGGCCGTTCGCAAAGGCACAAGAATGCGTCGTGTTCATTCTTCCTGCTGGCAGAGAGCGGAGCCGTCCCACTCGGGTCAGGCGTTCGCGGCATGCCACGCCAGTCGAGATCCGCGCTCCGGGCAGGTGCCTTCGGGGCGTCATCACCATCGGTATGACTGCCAGTACCTCCGTTCCGGAGGCGCCGGCACCAGAGTTCTCCACTGACCCGCGAGCTCACCGCGCGGTGGCGCGTGACAGCCCCAGGAGGTGGGAAGGGTGCCTAGGCCGGCAGGAGCCGACTCCGCGCGGGTCCGGCTGACGAGGGAACGCCTCGCCAAGCATCTGATCGCGCGTGCCGATCCGGACGGGGCCTTGCGCGAGCGCTGCGCGAGCAGAGTGCTGGAAACCGCCCTGACCTTGGTCCTGCTGCGGCGCCTCGGCCGCCACGACGACATCAGCGAACAGCTGAACCGGTTCGTGTCGCGGGCGGCCGCGGACCCCGCGCTCGACTGGTTCAGCACCGCCGTCGCGCACGCGACCCTGGACCGCTTCACGTCAGCTGACGACCAGCGGGTGCACACATGCCTGGACGGCTTCGACCATCACAGCAAGGCCCGCAAACACCTCACCTTCGGCGGGATGCTGGCCGTCGTACGGGGACATGGCTTCGACCCCGACATCAGGGTCGAAGCGTACGACGCGACCGGCCTGAACTACTCGGCCGCCGCGGTGGTGCTGGCCCTGAAGGTCCTGCATGCCTGCGCGACGGGGCACCGTGACCAGGTGTCCGACTGCGACGTGCGGTCCCTGCGGGCCACCCAGGAACCCGGCACCGTCAAGGAGAACGTGGTCCTCACGCACGTCCTGGCCCTGCTGGCCCTTGCCGCTCACGGCTCCAGCCCCCGTCTCGTGGAACGCGGCACCGACCGGCTGCTCGCCGTCCGCAACGCCGATGGGGGCGTGCCCTTCGTCACCCGAGCCGACATCTTTTGTACGGCGACGGCTGCCTGGGCACTCGCACAGGCCGGTGAGCCCCAGGCCGCGCGCATGTGCCGTTATCTGGCATCCCAGCAACAGCCCGACGGGGGCTGGTCCTACGGCGAGGGCGCCCTGCAGACAGACGTGGACGACACCACCTACTGCCTCGAAGCCCTCCACACTGTCGGAGACAGCCGGTACGAGCCGGCCATTGAGCGGGCGGAAGGGTTCCTTCTGGCGGTGCAGAACGACGACGGGGGCTTCCCCACGTACAGCAGGGGCGGCGCGTCCGAACCTGCCATGACCGCCGCCGCAGCAGCCGTCCTGGCGCGAGGAGGCCGTCATGACGAGTCGGTGTGCAGGGGCATCGGCTACCTGGTGCACTGTCAGCGCCCAGACGGCTCCTTCGAGCGGAGCTGGAGCCTGGCCGAGACCAACGCGGTCTTCCGCAGCACCTACTCCCTGATGCGGCTCCCGGACAACGCCCCCCAGCACCTGCACGCCCACGTGACCGCATCACTACGGGGATGCCGCCGCTATCTCCACGCGGCGCAAGGGCTGGACGGGGGCTGGGGTCATGTTCCCGGTAGTCCCAGTGACCCCATCAGCACCGCTTACGCGCTCCTCGCCCTTGCCCGGACCAACGACGGATCACCCGCCGCCGACCGCGGAATCGCCTACCTCCTGCGTCACCAGCAGCCCGACGGCGGCTTCGTCTCCGTCCCCGACACCTCAGGCCCCCGTCCCCTTCCCCACGACCTGCCTGTGCTGGCGGACGCCTTTGTCCTCCATGCCCTCTCCGCCTTCGGGCCACAGTCATGACAACGGCAGCGGACGAGGAAGAGACTGGGCGGCTGCTGTCCGGCTGGGCAACCCGTACGGGCCTGACGCCCACCCCCGCCGCCCGTCGGCGCCTGGCATCCATGCAAGCGGGACGGTGCGCCTCTCTGATAGCGGCGCCGGCGAGTGCGGACGAGGTGCTGCTCGTCGCGCAGTGGATCACAGTGATTTGCCATATCGACGACGAGCTGGATCGTATGCCACAGCACTGCCGTCAGGAGCATGCGGTGGACCTGATGGACACGCTGTTGCGGGTACTGGGCCCTCCGTCCGTGCCGGCCGACGCGATGGTGTGTCCCGCGGCCGTCGCGCTCGCCGACCTGTGGGACCGCACAGCGGCACCGATGACACCGCTGTGGCGCACCCGCTTCCGCACCCACTACCGGGAATTCGCCGAAGGCACCTGCCAGGAGGTACGCATCCGGGCTGCGGGCGGATGCCTGGAGCTCGACGCCTACCTGGCCCTGCGCCGCCGCACCATCACGGTCCTGCCCATGCTCGACATCCTGGAGCGCCCAGCCGGTCTGCGTCCACCCCGGGAGGTGTACGCGGCCGTGGAACCGCTGCGCTGCGCTGTGGCCGATGTCTACGCCTGGATCAACGATCTGGTGTCCTTCACCGGTGACACGCTCTGCGGCCAGGTTGGTCTGGTCCCCGTTCTCATGCGCCACTTGGGTGCCGGCCGGTCCGCCGCCGCACAGCACGCCGTACGCATGATCCGAGCCCGGATGCGGGACTACGACGAGGTCGAGGCCCGGCTCGTGGGACAGGGGGTGGAAGGCATCCGCGGGTACAGCGCCATGCTCCGGAGGTTCCTTGACGGGGCTCTCCATTGGATCTCCGAGACCTCACGCTACGACGACCGCCTGCTGCGGGACATCTGCGGACGGGGAGGCGTACTGCCATGACCGGACGGACACGCGAAAGGGACAGCGGCTTCCTCGACGGGCGGACATGCCTGGTCACCGGAGGCGCCCAGGGCATCGGCTGGGCCGTCGCGGTCGCCCTGGCCGCCCATGGAGGTGACGTCCATGTGTGCGATGTGTCCACGGCCCACATCGAGGCAGCGAGGAAGGAACTGCCCCAGTTCTCATGGCAGCACCGCATCACTCTGGAGCACTGCGACGTGACCGACCGAGACGCGGTCCACCAGTGGATCACCGGAGTCCACCGGAAGACGGGACGGGTGGACGTGCTCGTCAACAACGCGGCCTTCACCCGCTGGGAGTCCGTGGACGCCATGACCACGGACGAGGCGGAACTCACGATGCGAACCGGCTTCCACGCCATGGTTTACACCACGAAAGCGGTCCTGCCCCTCATGCGGGCCCAGGGTGAGGGCCACATCGTCAACATGGGATCGTCCACCGGACGGATCTTCGTCAAAGGCCCTTCCGCCGCCTACGCCGCCTCCAAGGCCGCCGTGGAGGCGTACACGCTGATCCTGGCGATGGAGCTGAAGAAGACCGCCGTCCACACGACACTGGTCCGCCCCGGCACGGTCGCGGGCACCGCGTTCTTCCGCCGTCACGTGCCGCGTCAACGGCTGCCCCGGACAGCGGACTTCCTGCCACCCCTCACTCCCCCGGACGTCGCTCACCGCGTCATCAAGGCACTGCGCCATCACACAGAGGTCGTTGACATCCCGCGATACCTGCCTGCCCTGTACCTGCTGCATCTCCTGTTCCCCCGGGCCCTGCGCAGAGCGGTAGAGGCCGGAGGGCACGCACGCCGGGACTACGGCAACGTCACGTGGGAGCACCAGCGGAAGGAGAAGAAACATTGAGCACCCGATGGGAGCCCGCCGAAGTGCCGTACCCGGCTCAGCCGTGGACGATGTACGGCCCGGTATGGATCACCCTCCTCACGGTGGAGAAACCGCTGCCCTTGCCGGCCGGTCTGAAGCCACTGCTCGACCCGAGGAAGCTGGCCGTCCTCGTCGCCCGTTACAGGGCGGGCACGCTGGTCTACAACGAGTTCGTCATGTGCTCGACGGCTCGCCGCGGGGGGCGCGTCGGAGGGCTGTCCATCCAGTACATCTGGGTCGACGACGCGACGGCACTGTGGGGAGGTCGCCGAAACTGGGGGATCCCCAAGCGGCTGGCGCACTTCGAATGGTCCGGACAGCAGGTCGACATCTCGGACGGAGAGGGACTCCTTGTACGTCTGCGGATGGACCGCCCCTCTCGAACCACCCCCACGGTAACCGTGCCGCTGTCAGGGTTCGGCGTGCTCAACGGAGGTCTCGTCTACATCCCAGCCCGGGTACGCACCCGCATGGGCCTGGGGCGCCTCCACGTGGACGAGTGGTCACCACGCCTACCCGCCCCCTGCTCGCACGGACCGCATCGGGCCGTACTGCTCGATCCATGCCGCATGACCGTAGGCCGGGGAAAACACCTCGGACACCACGCCCATATCGACTGCTAGCACTACAGCGGTCAGGCCGGTGGCCGGGGCGTGGAAGTCGACTCCGCACTTGTCATGGTGGTGGTCGCACAGACAGGTGCACGCCTTGTGGGTACGTTCAAACCGAGCCCGCGGGGGGGCCGTGGCTTGACCACGTCGCCAGACAGATGGTCCGCGCCGCATCAGTTCAGCCGAGCACACACCTGCTTGGGCACCCACACCCCGCTGAGACGCGAGCACAGGCCGGATGAACCCGCCAGCCCCGCCCCGGCTTGTTTCGGTCGCGGGGCGGGGCTGGCGATCGGAGGGGGGATCAGGAGACGCGCTTGAGGGTCCAGGCGTTGTTGTTGAAGCCGGAGTTCGGGAAGGCCACGCACGAGCTGCTGTAGTACGAGCTGGTCTGGACCCAGCCGGTCGGGTAGAACGCGGACCCACAGGCCTGGACGACGGTGCCTATGGGCAGGCCGGTGAGCTGCTTGATCTGCTTGATGTTCGGGGCGAAGTTCTGACCGCCACAGGTGTTGCTGTAGCCCCAGCTGACGTCGACGTAGCCGACCGGGGTGGCGGTGCTCGCGCAGGTGGTGGTCACGTCACCGGGTGCCGCCTGGGCAGGCGCGGCGGTGAGGGCGAACATCGCGGCAGCACCGGCGAAAGCGATCATGGTGGTACGCAAACGGGGCACAGTGGGCTCCTTGGAGGGGAAAACCAGCCAACGCGAAATGACATCCCGTTTCTACGGCCTGGCCCCGAACCCGCAACAGTTGATTTCCGGCCTACAAGATCACGCCATCCCTGCCGTCGATGCACCCACCAGGACCTACCCGTACGCCCTCGCCGCCCGGCTCCAGCGACCTACGGCTGGATGATCAACAGCGGCGGGGTGCCAGCCTCACTGCCACCCAGGGACCGGCCTGGAGCGGAGACCTCGCGCCACCTTGTCCGCGAACCCTGAAAATCTCGCGGCTGTGCGCGCCCGGCCACAGACGTTCGTAGGCGAGACGGACGTTCAGGAGCGGAGGACGGAACCACAGGGGCGGGGCCGGAGCAGGCGGCGGGGGCTTCGGCCCGCACCGTCGCCACGAGAGAGTGGTCTTACGCCATGCCGCCCGGCTCATAGTCCACCTGGCACAATGGGACGTCGCCCTGATGCTCGGTCGACGAATATAAGTTACCGACAGTAACTCGATTTCCTAGAACATAGTTAATGTCAATCTGGGGGGATCTCCTGTGGGCAAGCAGAAAAAGAAGGGTGACAGCCGGAAGACTTCCTTCGACGATGAAGTCGCGTTCCGGCTTCCGCCAGGCTCCCCTGGAATGAGCCGCTCGGTGCCGTCGCGTCCCAGGTGTCGGTGCCGGATCCGGCGGCGGGGCGAGCGACCGCTGCCGATCGGGCCTCACGGTCACGAAGGAGGAGGCACACATGCTCATCGGTACGCGTTCCAGCGGGTCGGCCTCGGCACGGCCGCCTTGGTCCTGGGGGGCACGGCAGCGGTCCGCTACGAGGCTGCCGTTCTCGTTGCCGGCATCAACAAATGGTTGTGACGTACTGGTCCGATGGCAACTCGAACACCCGTACTCGCCGTCCGCAGGTGGGATTGACGGTCTCACGGACCGGATGCATTCCCAGTTTGGTCGTGATCCGTTCCGAGGCGTCGTTGCCCACTTGAATGATGCTGATGATCCGCGCCAGCCCTCGCTCTTCGAACCCGAACCGTACGGCGGCCGCAGCGGCTTCGGTGGCCAAGCCCTGCCCCCAGTGGGAACGTCCCAGCCGCCAGCCCACCTCAACCGCCGGCAGTACCTCCGGCAGAAAGTTGGGCACTGCAAGTCCGGTGAACCCGGCCAGCTCGCCAGTGGACCGGATCTCCACGGCGAACAGGCCGAAGCCCTGTGCCTCCCACTCGCTCTCCCATGCCTGGACCCCGTCGCGGGTCTGCTGCTCGTCGCGGACGCTGCCGTCACGGATCCACCGCATGACCTCGGGGTCGGCATTGACGGCAGCCATGGGCACAACGTCTTCCTCGCGCCAGCGACGCAGGATCAAACGGGGAGTCTCCAGCGTGACCATCCGATCATTCTGGATCACAAAGGGGCTCTCCGCCATCCTCACCAGGCACTTTCAGTACATGCCTCAGTGGGCGGCGCCGCTCGTGTCGCCATGGGGAGCCAGAGCCCGTCACCGGGAAGCCGCGTCGACGAACGAACGGGTTGCCTACTTGCTCGCCCGCTCGACGCAGACCGACCGGATCTCCTCCAGCAGCTTTGGGTAGTGCTCTCCATACGTGTGCAGCGCATGCCACACCGCGTCCAGTGCCGCTTTGAGTGGGTCGGGCTCGGCGGCAGCGAGCACAGCGGGGAGAGCGAAGTGCGGCTGTGAGATCTCTCCGGGGACGTGCGGCGTGACGGCGGGGTGTACCAGCAAGGCGGCGGTGGGCCTCATATCTGCGGGCGCCAGTCTCTCGTCGCCGGACACCGCCGGTGCGAGGCTGCCCGGTAGCCGGCCGAGTTCGTACCGCCTCGCCCCGTCGTCTCCCGACTCTGCGGCCGGGACCCATGTCCAGCCGGCCGGCGGCGGGGGAAAGTATGGCGGTCGCTCGGGAGGCATCGCCCCGAGCACCGGCGGCCCCTGTACGAGGGAGGTGGAGCGCAGTGTCTCCCACATCCGGGCCGCGTCGTCGAACGGCGGCGGAAGCGGACGCCCCTCCGCCAACTCGGTGAGCGCCTGGGCGACCCACGACACATCGGTCAGGCCCGCCGTCTCGCATGCCCGCCGCGTGGCCAGCAATGCCACCGCACGCTGGACCTCGGGACCCGCGGCATCGAGGGCGTGCACCAGGTCGCTGTCGAAGCGCAGCAGACCCAGGACGTTGCTCCCGCGGACACCGCGCAGCCTCTCGCTGGGCAGCCTTCCACCCCACTCCCACCTCTCGTAGTGCAGCCGCCGTTCCTCCGCAGCCCGTACCTCGTCCGTGACCGGCCCGTGCACAAAGAACCCCCTTGTTGAGGACGGCCTCGGAAGTCCTGTCGGACAGGCCGTCACCTGCCTCGCATCATGCCGCAGGCCACTGACACGACAGGGCCGACGCCGCCGCGAAGTCGGCGGTGACGTCGGTGATGCGGCGCTCGGCGGAAGCCGGGCCGCGTCGCTGTCGGCGCCCTGGTTGCCTCGCGGCAGGTGGAGAGCGGTGACCACGTAGGAGTCCGCGGTGAAGTTCTCCAGCGCGGCCGCCGTGGTCGGCCGCATGCCCAACGTGCGCCGAGCGGTGTTTCCGGTGCCCACCCCGCAGATGATCCGGCCCGGTGCCAGGGCATTGAGGCTGGCGCACCCGTCGCCAGATCAGCCTTGCCCGGGAGTCTCGTGGCTCAGCCACTCAGGCCCGGACATGTTGAGCGCGGCTCGCCGTATCGGCGGGCCGCTCTCAACATGGGGTTCGGTCAGGACCGCGCCGCCCGCCTTGCGCGGAGCGAAGTGGCCGCGGCCGTCGTTCAAGCGGGAGAAGCGCCGCAGCCGACTGCGCGGCTGCTCGGACCACTCGAACACGACTCAGCCGCGCAGCCGGTGGGCCATGGTCTCCCAGAAGCCGTGGAGTTCTGGAGCGCGTATGCCCGCCCAGTCGGGGGTCCTTCTGCGGACCCCCCGCCGGAGCAGGGCCTGCTGCTGGCGGCAGAAGGGCTCGCGGATCTCCGAGCGGGGCCGGGTGCCGCGTGGTGGGTACGGGCAGAGCTGGAAGGCGCAGCTGGGCAGGCAGGTGGTGCCCGGCGCCGGCGAGGAGCCGGCGGTCAGTTCCGGGTGCAGTGGGGTGCGGTCGGCCGTCATGCAGGGAGGCAGGCTCGCGCCCGGCCTGCTGGAGGCGGCCAGGCGGTGCTCGACCTCGTCCGGATACCCGTCGCGCTCGATGAGGTTGAGCATGACGAGCACCTCGGCGACCAGCCGTTGGGCGCGCGGGTCCAGGGCGCTCCAGCCCGTCGAGGGCGGGATCCACAGATTGTGCTTCCGGTAGCGCTGCCGGCCGCTGCTGCGGGAGCCGATGGTGTCGGCGACGCCCTTCTCGTCGATCCACATGAACCGTTCCGGTCTCCTGGTCTCCAGGGTCAGCGCCGCCAGATCACCCGCCTCCGCGACGAACGGGTGCAGGGGCTGCCGCGGCGCCCTGCCGTCGAGCGCCGCGTGGGCGATGGCGGTGTGGTCCGTACCGGCCATGGACAGCCACCGTTCCACGTTCTGCACCGCTGTCGTGGGGCGCATCCCGCCGGGGATCCCGGTGAGGCCGTTCCCCTCGGCACGCTGACGAACCTGCTCGTCGAGGCCCTTGTGGCGGGCGCCGACGTCCGGAAGCTCCCACAGGCACAGGGCGTGGAGCAGGCACAGCTGCGCGTACCAGCACCGGGTCTGCTGGAGCATGGTCTCCGCCTGCCGGATGAGGTCCGCCCGGCCGCCCGGGTAGGTGAACGGATGCCTTTTGCGCCGGTTGGCCGCGTACTTGAAGCCCTGTGCCAGTGCGTTCTCCAGGGACAGCGGCATGTCGGGGCTGCCGTCGGTGTACTTCGGGTCGAGATGCCGCAGCCACAGTGTGAGGCGGCTGCGGGCCTCGTCCCGCAGCCCGTCGCTCACGGAGCCCAGGAGCATCGGTAGTGTCCATGCCCGCATGACGAACTCCCGCCACACGTCCACCCGCTGTTGCCGGTACTCTTGGACGATGGCGTGCCGCGCACGGTACAGGCGGGCCACGCGTTCCTCATGCGCCGCCCGGGAGGAGCCCTCCTGCTTGGCCTCCTTCTGCATATCGGCCGCCCACGCGTCGAAGCGTCGCCTCTGCGCCTTGTCGGCGGCGTCGATCCTGTCGGTGTATTCCTCCATCGGGTCCCGGTTGATGTCGTGGATCCACGGGCGGATCACCGCGTATGCCGGGTCCCCGCCGTTCCCGAACTCCTGGGAGACGGCCATGCGGATGGAGTACGAGGCTTCCGTGGTGCCGAGTTTGAAGAGCTTGGTGTACAGGGGCGTGGTGTCGGTCCTGTCCGCTGCCGTGCGCAGGGCCGCGCCCAGCTGCTTCACGCAGCCGAGCTTCGCCTCGTCGAGCGTGCGCGCGTCGCCCTTGATGCCGTGCCAGCATCCGAGGATCATGCCCATGATCTCGTCCAGCCGCTCCGGCCGCTCCGCCACGCTCTCGATCTCCAGGGCGGCCGCGTAGATGTCCAGGGCCTTGGGGTCCGTGCGTCGGCCGGCCGCGCGGCACAGTCGCAGGGCGAGGGGCCGGCCGTTCGGTGCCAAGCGCCGGTACCGCTGCCGGAGGTCCTTCTTCACCGCCGCCGTGACGCCGGCCTCCGGGGCCACCGCCTCGGCCGCGCACCGGCGGGAGAGCAGCACCAGGGCGATGAGCAGTTCCCGGCCCGGGCCCGGCGGTTGCAGGGCCTGGTCGACCAGTTCGTTCGCGCGGCCCTCCCCGAGGTCGTGGAGCGCGCGGAAGGCGAAGTACACCTGGAGGATGCTGTGCGGGAAGCGCACCTTCTTCTCGAATCCCCCGACCAACCGCAGAGCGTCCGCGTTGGCCGCACATCGGGCGAGCGTGGCCTGGCGCTGGCTGACGGTCCCGCCGAGCAGTGACCGTCTCACCTCACCGCTGACCCGCCCGCACAGCGAGCTCCAGATCTGCTCACGCTGCCACTCGGACAGGGCGTTCCCGCGTCGGCCGGTCGGGTCGAAGTCGCGGACCCGCTTCCACAGGCGTTCGGCCTCGGCCCCGGCCCGGTGCACCGGGGTGGGACGGAGCTGCTCGCCCAGCAGGTCCGCGAAGCCGACCTCCAGCTTGTCCTGGAGCAGCCCCACGCAGGCCAGCGCCGAGACGACCTCGATCGCATCGCGGCGGTCCTGCGGCGACAGGACCACCTCCTGGCGCAGCCGCCCCTCCACCAGCGCCCGTTCCCAGGTCTCCAGCAGCCACAGCCGCAGGGTGGAGCGGTCCCAGCTGCGGGTGTCGAGACGCCGCCGGTCGGTCTGCGGACGGTCGCGTTCGAGCACTCCGTGGTCGTGGAGCTCCCGCGCGATCTGCAGGTAGAGCGGCGACTCGGTCACCTCCGCCGTCTCGACGATCCAGTCGAGACGGCGCTCGTCGGCCTCGGGGGCCTGCGCCTCCACGAAGTGGAGCGCCGCCTCCTCGCTCAAGGGTTCCAGTTCGATGATCGCGGCACGGGTCCCCTCCAGGGGGCTGTGCGGGCGCGAGGCGATGACCAGGGGCAGCTTCTCCTCGTACGCCCGGTCGATCGCCCGGCGGATGATGTTGTCCCGGTCGTCCTGGAGCTCCTCGTCCAGCAGGGCCTCCTCCAGCCCGTCGGCGATGACGACCGGTTTGTCGTCCGCGAGCAGCTGCTGCCAGACCCTGTCGTTCTTGCTGCGGGCGAGGATGCCCTGCGGGGCCTCCTCGGCGAAGCGCCGCCTGGCCATCTCCTCGAAGTTCAGGTCGGCCTGCCCGGCGGCGTCCCGCAGCCGGACGGGCACGGGCACGGCGCCCTGCCGGGCCAGCAGCTCCGTGAGCTGAACCATCACCGCGGTCTTCCCGGTGCCCACCCCGCCGACCAGCACGTACGGCCGACGCGTGGCGCGGTCCCGCAGCCGCTCGGCGATGACCTGGGCGATCTCCTGGCGGCCGACGACCTGGCCCGTGTTCGGCCCGGCCGTGGGGACCAGGGTGCGGGGGCTCCTGCGCGCCTTGGCGAGGTAGCGGTGCTTGGTGTATCCGTACCAGACGAACAGGAAGACGCTGGCAGCGGCACCGGCGGTGAGGACGGGCCCCACGAAACGCAGGATGGCGTCCAGCCCCGTGGTCCTCGTCACCCACCTCTCGAACGCGGTCGTGCCGTGGAAGATGCCGTAGAGGCCCTCGGCGCACCAGGCGAGCACGAGCAGGCCTGCCACCACGGACAACGCCCGCGCGAAGCTGGTGTAGGAACCCCAGCGACGCCACTTCGCGGGGCGGGTGCTGTCGCGGCGCGCCTCCTGGCGAAGCGTCAGGCCGTGCCGGAACGACCGCACCGCACACCGGCCGCGGGCCACCGCCCGGCGCAGCCGCAGCCACGCCACGGGAACCCTGCCCGGCCGCTCCTTGCCGGGCGGACGCCGGACCACCTTCGTCATCGCCCCTCCTCCCTCCGGGTGCCTCGGCAAAGGGAAGGGAAGGGGAGCGCGGACGTCATACGGCCCGGATTCCATCGAACCACGGGACAGGGACGGCGCAACCTGGTGAGTGACGGGGGTGGGGCCCGGGCCCTGCAAGCCGAGAAGATCGAGCAGAGATTAAACAATCAGTTTTCCTGCCCGATTCGGGCAGGAAAATGGAGACTCTCCGGCTGCCGGCCCAGTAGTGCTTGGTCAGGTTTGCATTACGTAGTCCGGCAAGCGCGAGGCGAGGATCATTCCGCTCGCGTACTGGAGCAGGGCGCAGGCGACCCGGGAGTCCTCCAGCAGCCGTTCGGGGTCGCGCCCGTCCAGGGGCAGGCGGGTCTTGCCCTTGCCCCAGTAAGGGTTCATGTCGTCGATCAGAAGCTGTCCGCCTGGCCTCAGTGCGGCGATGGCGCCGTCGAGCAGGGAGGCCTTCAACCCGCCGGGGACGTCCAGGAAGATCAGGTCGAACGTTCCCAGGGACGGGACGACCTCCTTGGCGTCGCCGACCACCAGCGTCACCCGGTCGGGCCAGCCCGCGCCCGCGGCGAGGTCGGACTTCTGCGGGTCGATCTCGACGCTGACGACGTCGACGTCCGTACGGGAGCGCAGCCCGTGCACGATCCACGCGAGGCCGACGCCGACCCCTGTGCCGAGTTCGAGAATCCGCCCGCCGGTGGGGACCGCCGCCGCGAGGACGGACATCAGCGCGCCCACCTCGGGGCAGCAGGATTTGTGGAATCCGACCTGCCGGGCCCGGGCATAACCGGCGCCGACCGCAGGCGGCACCTGCAGGGCGGTTCGCGCGCCCAGGCTTCGCTTCATGTCCTCGATCTCGGCCGTCGACATCTCGCGGTCGAACGTCAGGCTGACCCAGGACCGCGCGCCGGATTTCCCTGTTGTGGCCGTCCGCTCCATGGCATGCCTCCTCGGTCGGGATGCCCGCCACCCCGTCCGGACGCCCGCCGCGCGCGTGGCGGCGTGCCCGTGCCGCCGCGTCGCGCCCCAGGACGCGCACGCCCGTCCAGGTGGCCTTCGGCGCACGAACTGGTATCGGCGGGTGGTACGGGCATAAATGATGTTCGCATTGGGGGCGTTGTCCCGCAATTTCGCACCGCATTCGAACGCCGGAGTCGGTTCGTTCCTGCCCCTCCGGAGAAGGGCGTCGAGCCATGGGAGCTTCCACCAATCCCGGGAACCGCACACCGGAATCCCGGGTGATCCTCGAATTCGACCGCGAGGTGACCGACAAGGAAGTCGAGGAGATGCAGGCCAAACACAACGCGACCTCCGCGTTCCTGGAGGCCGCGGGCGGCCACCACCACCACGACGATGACGACACTCCCGATGTCGTGGACGCCGGGGAAGTCGACGACCCCGATGTCGTGGACGCCGGAGAGGTCGACGATCCCGAGTAGTACACCCGCTCGTGCCGCGCCGAGGAACGGTGCGGCACGAGCAGCCGCGGCGAACCACCACCGTGCGACTCGAGAACGGCGCGCAGGTGTGCCGGGACGGCACAGACGGAAAGGCGAGAGATGGACTTGAACGCATTCGACACGGCACTGTCCCGCAAGCCGTTCGGTGACAGCCCCTACGTGCGTGATCAGATGCACCTCGCGTTCAAACGCCGGCTCGAAGACCTCGGCGCGTCGGTGCCGGCCGCCCGCCACCTGCTGTCCGCACTGCGACGGGTACGACCCCAAACCGAATACCGCGCCCTGGGCGATCCGCTTCTGCGCCAGGCCGTCCAACAGCTGCTGGCTCAGGAGCTCATCGGACCCCGGCGTAACTCGCTGCCCCCGCAGCTGTGCGCCCAGGTGATCGAGGCCGTCGCGCAGCACGTGGAAACCGGCGTCGCCCACGGACCGCTGCACGGCGATTCCGCCGACACGCAGTGGCTCGGCGATCCGTCCGACACACCCTGGATCTACTCCCCTGGCCAGAACCACGGATTTCTCGGGCAGACATTCGACCACTTCGTCGAGCAGCAGTTCGGCGCCGGGCTGGACCGACCCGACGAAAACGACCTCGCACGGCTGCGCGAGGGCCACCGGCTCCTCGGCGAGCTCCTCCCGCTCACCTCCCGCGGCGCCCTGAGCCACACTCACCTGATCGGGATCACCTCAGGGACCGACACGTGGGAGGGCAAGGCCTCGAGCTCGCAGTTCACCGTGGTCGGCATCATCTTCCTGAACCGCAAGCTCCTCCAGAACCCCTGGTGGGTGGCCGAGCACCTGCTCCACGAGGCCCTCCACCAGAAGCTGTACGACTTCCGTCACGCCCACTCCGTGCTGGTCCGCGACCTCGACGACTCCCCGCACGCGCCCACCGAGGTCCGCCGCGTCGTGTCGCTGTGGAACGTCCCGGGCCGTGACGGGAACAACCGCTGGAACGCCCACCGCGCCATGGCGGCCTTCCATGTCTACGTCCACCTGGCTCTGCTGTGCTCCCTCGCGGAGCAGCACGCTCCTCGGCTACGGGACGTCTACGGCCCGCTGGACGCCCCCAGTCCCATGACCCCGAGCCGGAAGGCCTTCGAACGGGCCCGCTACCTGGCCGAGAGTCTGCGGGCCGAGTGCTGGGACGAACTCGGACTCGCGGGCCGACGCATGGCCGACTGGCTCAGCTCCGTCCTGGACGCCATGGACCAGGCTCCTCCCCCGGCCGGCTCGTTCCTCCACCTCATCCTCGACCGCTACCTCAAGGAAGCCCGCCGGCTTCGCAAAGCACCGGCCTCCGACGATCTGGCGACCACCCTGGCGGCTCTCGGACGATCCGAAGCCGAGACCTTCCGCGAGGTCCTGTCCGCTGTCGGTGCCGAGAGCCACCTCGACACCGCCACGACCGGACCGGCGCCACGGCCCGCCCAGGAGCACGACACCGGCGACCACGCGGCCTTCGTACAACAGCGCCACCACATCGCCGACACCCTCCTGCGGCTCGCCCCGAACGGCTACAGCCTCGACTCCCTGTGCCGGCCCCCCGGACCGTCCGCGGATGAAATGGTGCGCGCCATGGTGGAGGCCTCCAGTCGGGAGCTGGCAGCGACCTCCACCGGTCCTGACCAGCGGCGCCGGACCCCGCGCCGTTGATCCAGGGGATGTCCGACAACCCTGCGGGGGTGGCGCCGGTGGCAGGGGTCAAGGCCGGGTCGGCCAGGGTGAACTTCAGTGCACGAGCGCTCTCGGCGTTATCGTGGCCGTATGGACGAGAGGCGTGCGCTTCGAGTCGTGGACGTGTTGCGGCAGCGGGGCACCGATGCCTACCTGGCCCGCGAGGGCGTCTACCAGATCGGCGTGCGCGTGGTCCTGCGCGACGGCCGTGAGGCGGTCTGGGACACCGACGACACCGCCGGCCTGGAAGCCCAGGTCATGCGGGACGGCGTCCTGGTCGGCTTCGTGCCGTGCATCGAGGGCTCCGAGGACTTCGACGTCGACCAGACCGTCGACGCGATCGTCCGGGCCGACTACGACCAGCCGATCGCCCGCGAGCGGCCCACGGCTCCACCGCCGTCCGCCCCACTGCCCCGGGAGGGCGGCGTGTTCCGCCGCTTCCTCGGCGGCTTCCGAGAGCGTTGACACGACGAACCCGTCCTTCACCTGACCCACCCCTCATGGGGGCTCCCGCTCCGCGTCGACCACCGTCACACTGCGCCCGATGACCGTCGACACGAGAAGCCGGTAACTCGGTGATCCAGGCCCTGCCGGTCCGTGCCCCTGACAGGCGCGGTGTGGAAGGGCCTCCTTGTGCTGGCCACGCATGGCCCGGCTGCTTCGGCCCGGACGACTGTTATGCGTCGCGTGGTCGCTGGTGCACCTGATCGAGACCGCGCCGGGCCCGTTGCCCTCCTTCGTCAGGGAACCGTCAGGTTCCCCACCGGCTCCTTTTGCGATGACGTGGTTCAGGGCAGCCCGACCAGTCCCCATCCGCGCTGGTGGGCTTCACCGACGACCTCGGTCCATCCGCGGAGCAACTGCACGAACTCTTCGAACCTTCCGACCCAGCGACCGGGGGCGGCTGCGTGGGTGTCGAACGGCTCCCGTAGCTCTTCCAGCCGTGGGCCGGCTATGGCCCACGCCTGAACCAGGGCCGGTACGTCCCCGGGCGGGCAGTAGACCCACAGCCCGTCGTACCAGTGCTCCGGGCCGTCCTCATGCCGCGGGCCGCTCTCGGTGTCGGGCAGGTTCCAGAAGAGGCCGGCGAGGAAAGTGTCCAGCGCCGTGCGCAGGTCGGCTTGGACGTGCTCGCGGATGTCCTCCCATCGGTTGCCCGTCCAAAAATGCGGCTTGAACGACCCCGCCGTGCGGGCGAACTCGTACCGCACGCACCACGCAGGAGTGGCGGTCGGCAGCCAGACCCAGCCTTCCTCGATCGTTCCGTCATAGAGGTCCGGAAACGCGGCGTCCGTCAGGGCCTCCTCGCGCTCGTCGCCGGGGAGGCTCTCCAGGTGGGCCCAATCCACTATCAGGGCCGTGATGTCCAGTCCCATGATCAGGAGGCTACGGCTTCATGCGCCGGACGGCACTCACGTTATTGCCGGCGCTGCTCGGTGGTCGGCAATTGGCGGCGGCAAGGCTTCGCGCCACTCTCTCGATGCTGGCGACGACCTCCTTCACAGCCGCCGTGCGAGCCCGTACGTTCACCGTGGTGGCCAGCAGCCAACGCCACCAGTCCGCGAAGCCCCCGGTCCCGATCAGGGTCTCCACCACCGCACGCCCCGCGCCCTCCCACTCTTCCCGCACGGGGCCGCGACTGCCGCGCGCTATCTGCGATTGGCAGAGGGTGAGAGGCGGCGTCGCTCCCGCGGCGCCAGCAGCCCGCTCAGGTACTCGCGAAACCCTCGACGCTGGGCCAACGTGAAGAAGAGGTTGTTGAACCCGGACCGCGCAACCCTCCAACGACCCCGGCGCGGGCAGCTATGACCGACCCCACCTACCGTCAACCCTCGTCACCGCCGGGTTCAACGAACTACCGGTTGTGAGTCCGAGGTGCACGCTGCTGCCCGCGCTTGGGGCGTGGCTTGCCGGGCCACGTCGCCCAGCGCAGTGCAGCTGCCGCTTCCTTGGGTAGCAGGCCCGCGCTGATGAGAGCGGCTCTGCCTGCTTGTTCTCCGGCTATGCGGTATCCGAACTCCGAGGAGTCCACTGGGTGGCAGGTACCGTCCACGATCAGAACGCTGGCGGCGACCCCGTTCAGGCCCTCCAGGAGGCCTTCGCGGAGCGCGGGCAGATATTCAAGGGGAAGCTGACTGGAGGGGACGACAGTGAGCAGCTCCAGCTCTTCGATATCAGCGCCGGGCGGTTCGAAGTCCGCGACGATGTGCGCATAGGGGCCACAGGCACCCACGTTCTCCTTCACTCGGACGCACACGTCGGAGACCGGGACTGGCAGACGGGTCATGGGCCCACCATAGAAAGGGCCCGGGAGGGCCGGCCAAGGAAAAATCAGCGGCCGTGGCGTTGTGCGTAGACCGAGAAGGACAGCCCTCTCATGGCGGCCTGGGCCCGGGCTTCGTCCAGGCCCAGGTCCAGCGCCTCGAGAGCGGCAGCGGCCGACACCTGCACCGGCAGGGGCAGCGCCTCGTGGGCGGCGAGGCGGTAGGCAAGGGTGCGCCGGGCGTCGCGCTCTTCATCGCTCACTCCGCCCGGGGTGAGGGGGAAGACGGCTGCCTGGTACGTCGCGATGCTTGCCAGAACTCCGTCCGTGATTCCTTCGGCGTAGCCGTCGCCTCGGGCGACGTCGCGAAAGGACTGGAGGAAGGTGACCAGCTGGCGGCGTGCGAGAGAGGAACCGATTGCCGCACCCAGGCCGGCCGCGCCCGCGGCGACCAAGGCGGTCGTCCGACCGCCGAGGAGGAACCCCAAACAGACCCCGGCCGCCATGCCGCACACCACCAGGACGACGGTGAGCGTGAGGTGGATGCGGGCGGCGAGCTGGGGCGTCATGCCCAACAGTATGCAAAACGGCATTGAGCTCCGACGGGCCGGCCCGGCCTCGGCGGCCCGATCCCAAAGTTCGCGGCGAGCGCCCGCCGCGCATACGGCAGCAGCCCCTCCCCCTTCGGCGGGGAGCGTGATCGGCCGCGTCGTGCGGCCGAACAGTTCGCCGCTCATGTGTGCTTCGAGCCGCCGCACCTCGTGGCTGTGTGCCTGCTGGGCGGTGAACAACCTGGTCACGGCCACGAAGGCCCGCAGGAGCAACGGCTCTATGTCGTAGGGCGCGTACAGCAATCAACAACAGATGTGCGTGAATGGCGATCGATCAGGTGTTGGACCGCGCGACCCGAGCGCGGCGAGGCTGTGGCCATGCCCTCGCTCCGTTCCAATCCGTACGCCCGCCTGTTCGCCCTCCCCGGCGCCCGCGCCTTCACCGCGTGGAATCTGCTCGCCCGGCTGCCCATGGGCATGTTCGGCGTCGGCGCCGTGATGATGATCTCCGCCGAGCGCGGTTCGTACGCGCTGGCCGGCGCCGTCACCGCGACGGGCCTCGCCGCGACGGCGCTGGCGGGCCCGTGGACGGCCCGGCTCGTGGACCGCTACGGACAGGCGCGCGTCACCGTCCCGGCCGCCGTGTTCGCCGCGCTGGGCTCGCTGTCGCTGGTGCTGTGCGTGTACGCCGACGCTCCCGCCTGGACCCTGTTCGCGTCGTACGTGGCGACAGCGACCAGCCCCAACACGGGCGGGATGTCGCGTGCCCGCTGGGCGCACCTCCTGCGCGCCGACCCGGCCGCCCTGCACACCGCCAACGCCTTCGAACAGGCTGTGGACGAGGTGTGCTTCATGCTCGGCCCGGTCCTCGCCACGTTCTTGTGCACGTCCCTCTTCCCCGGGGCGGGCACGCTCACCGCCGCGCTGATGTTCGTCACGGGTGCGGTGCTCTTCGCGGCACAGAAGCGCACCGAACCCCCGATTTCGACCACTCCCCTGCGGCAGCGTTCGCCCTTGCGAGGCAATCGCGGACTCGCCGCGATCCTGGCCGTCTTCGTCTGCACCGGCGCGCTGTTCGGCTCGCTGGAGGTCGTGACCATCGGCTTCGCCGACGCGCAGGGCCACCGGGCGGCCGCGGGCGCCGTCCTGGGCCTGCAGGCGGCGGGTTCGTGCGCGGCGGGCCTGCTCTACGGGCTGAGGCGCCCGGACTCCCCCGCGGCCGTCCGCTTTCCGCGCTGCCTGGCGGCGATGGCCGCCCTGGCGCTGCTGCCGCTGCTGACGACGACGTCGGGCGGCGGGCTGCCGCTCCTCGCGGCCGCGCTGCTCCTGGCGGGCATGGCGACGGCGCCCACCATGGTCACGGGCATGAACCTGGTCCAGGGTCTGACCCCGCAGGGCAGCCTGAACGAGGGCATGACCTTGGCCGTGACGGGCCTGCTCGCGGGCATAGCGGCGGGCTCGGCGACCGGCGGCTGGGCCGTCGAGCACCTGGGCGCCGCGGGCTACGCGGTGCCGGCGGGGGCCGCGGCGGCCGCGTTGCTCGTGGCAATAGTGAGCCGGAGGGCGCTCGCGGGGCGGCAGCGCGTGCTCAGCGTGCGGCCCGCCGCCTGAGCAGCACGCCCGGGCCCGCGGCCGCGGCGGTGACCTGCGGCTTCCCGGTTTTCGTCTCGGTTCAGTGGCGCGCGTCCGAACGCGGGCGCTGGAGGGTGAAGGTGTCGACGGGTGTCAGGTCGCCGTGGGGCCCGTCGAACGTGTAGTAGGTGACGCGCATCCGCGTCAGGCCTTCGCGGCGGTCTCCGGGATCGACGTCGAAGGCGGCGAAGCCGCGGTTGTACTTGCGGTCCTGGACGGCGGCCCAGGGCGCCTCCTCGGGGATCCACACCGGCTCGCGGTGGCCGGAGGAGGTCTTGTCGTCCTTCAGGCCGACCAGGACCCGGGCCTGGGGTGTGTCGAAGAGGTCGTCCTGGCTCGTGGCGATGTTGCCGCCCGCGCCGATGACCATGTGGACGGTCCCCTTGCCCGTGTCGATCAGGTCGGTGCGGGTGGAGACCGGGAGAGGGGTACGGGCCTCGTTGGGCAGGGAGCCGCGTATCGGGTGCGACCGCTCGTAGTGGTGCTCGTGCCCGCTGACCACCAGGTCGACCCCGTACGCGTCGAACAGCGGACCCCAGGCCCGGCGCACCCCCAGATCGCTGCCGGCGCTGCGGTGGCTGGAGATCATCGGCTGGTGCATGCACACCACGATCCAGTCGATGCCCCGGTCCGCCCGCGCGGCCTTCAGCTCGCGCTCCAGCCAGCGGCGCTGGGCACCGCCGGAGTAGCCGCTGATGTAGGTGTCCCCGCCGTCCTGGAGCGCCACGTCGTCGTTGGCGAGGCTGATGAAGCGGACCGAGCCGACCGTGAACGCGTACCACATGCCCCGGGTCTCCTCGTCGGAGGAGGCGGACGAGGATGGCAGCGCGAAGTAGGTCTGGTAGCCGGCGGCGCCGATGGGCCCGTTGCCCTTCTCGTTCTCGTGGTTCCCCACGCAGGGCATCCATGGGCGCAGCCGGGTGGAGCGGCTGTTGTTGATGAACCAGTCCGCCCAGGTCGCCACCCGGCTCGTGCCCCACGCGCCGGCGATCGCGGCGTAGCACAGGTCGCCGTTGACGAAGTTGAACAGTGGGGCGACCCTCTCGACGGCGGAGACGATGTCCGCCGAGGCGGGCGAGCCGACCTGGCTGCTGGTGTGCAGCGGGAAGCGGTTGACGGGGGAAGGGACACCGTCGGGAAGGTGGATGACCCGGCGCAGGTTGGGTGTCGCCTGGTCACCGAAGCTGGTGAAGGTGAAGGCGGCGCGGCCGCGCGGCGCCGTGGTGAACGAACCGGTTTCCGGGGTCGCGCCGTCGTGCCCGGCCGTGTACAGGTATGTGGTCGAGGGGTGCAGGCCGGTGATCCGGGCGTGGTGGACGTACACCTCCTCCTTCGACAGCCCGTCCCGGTAGGTGCGCGTCTCGGCCTCGACGAGGCGGCCGCCGTGCCCGCCCTCGGGCGAACCGAGCCGCACCTGCGGCCTGCGGACCGACTGCGGGGTGATCCAGGAGACGGTCATCTCCGAGGACGGGTCCGAGCCGAACTGCAGGTGGACGCCCAGCACTCCGGGCGCGCCCAGCCGGTGCGGCCGGCTTTGCAGCAGCGGCCCGGGCGCCGGTGCCGTCGGCGAAGGGGAGGCGGCGGCTTCCCCGGCGGCACCGGTGACGAATGGGACGGCGGCCGCGGCCGACGAGCCCTTGAGTACGGACCTACGCGTGATGGCCATGAAACGCCCTGTTCCCTGAGGGAGTTGATGATCCATGGCACTGTAAACGATCAATACTTGATCTGCCCACGACGATTTTGTGCTCCCAGTGCCCGTCCGGGGCCGCGGTCCGCTTCGCGCCGCGCCCACCACCGGCAACGTCACCTCCGCGCGCGGGGATGGCCGGGGTGCCGACGGGATCAACGAGCTGATCAATGCCTGACACCGCCGTCCTCGCAGCCGTCCTCGCGGCCGCCCGCCCATGTGCCGCCCAGGACCCGGAACGGCCCGTCTGTCGTGCAGTTGCACGACAGACGGGCCGTTGTCATCGCGCGAGGTCCTCCCGCGCCGCCGGCGACACCGTCGCTGGGCGGAAACGCGATTCTCGACAGCTGCTGGCCTCATGTCGACGGGACCGGCAAGTGGCCCGACCCGGCAGGGGCCGCCGCACCCCCGTGGCGGCGGCCCCCTCCCGGATCAGCACAGCCGGGTTGCGGCGTATGCCTCGATGGCGGCCCGCTGGTAGGCGGCCAGGCCCGGCGCGATCGACTCGTACACCGCGTGCCAGTGCTCGTTCTCCACGCAGGTACGCCCGATCGCGCGGTACTCCTCAGCGGTGGCTGCCCGGATCCGGGCCAGCGTCCGGTACTGGGCGTCGATCTCGGCCTGCACCGCATCGGCGTCAGTGGGCAGGCCGGCGGCCAGCAGCTCGGCCAGCCGGATCATCTGCGCCGTGCGTTCGCGCTCGTCGGCCTCGCTCTCCGCCTCGCTCCACGCCGAGGTGTGCCGTTCGACGGCCCCGACCAGCTCCGGGAAGCCGCTCAGGACCTTCATGCAGTGGGCGGGCCGGACGCCCTCGAACAGATTCTCCGGCCGGCTGATGCTGATCACGTCTGTGCCATCCTTCCTGGACTGCTCCAGTTCGGTGACCGTGCGGGCCACGATGCCGGCGAGAGCATCGAGCCGGTCGCGCTCGGCCAGCAGCCGACGGTGGTGGCCCCGCAGGGCTTCCAGCTCATCAACCTGCGCGGCCAGGATCCGGCCGATTTCAGGCAGCCCCAGGCCCAGCGCCCGCAGGACGAGGATCTGCTGCAGCCGCAGCAGATGGCGCTCCTCGTAGTAGCGGTGGCCGTTGGCCCCGATCCAGGCCGGCGGCAGCAGGCCGATGTCGTCGTAGTGTCGCAGTGCCCGGGCCGTCACACCCGACATCCGGGCGACCTCCGCGATCGGCCAGGCCATCGCCGCCTCCCCCGCACGTGCTTCACCGAGCCGGATTTTCCGGCTCTTCTCAGGACGATAGAGGCTTCCGCTGCGGCAGCTTCAAGCCCAGCCCGAGCTCCCAGGTCGCGTACCGATCGACGGCCGCCCGGACGGTGATCATTACTGGTCTCTTCGCGAAACTCGGCGCTGCCGAGACTCCTGGGCCCGCTCCGCCCGGCCGGGCGGACGACGGTCACCGCTGCTCGGGCTCCCCCCGGGGTGGCGGGACGTCGTCCCGCGCGTCGAGTGCGTCGCGCAGCATGGCGCGGGAGGTGATGCCCAGTTTCGGATAGACCTGGTACAGGTGCGCCCCGACGGTGCGGTGGGAAAGGAAGAGGCGCTCGGCTATCTGTTTGTTGGTCAGTCCGGACGCGGCCAGGCGGGCGACCTCCCACTCCTGGGCGCTCAGTTCGGCCGCGTTCGAGGAGCCGGGTCTTCGCCTGCTCCAGCCCGCCGCTCGCAACTCCTTCTGCGCCCGCTCGGCCCACGGCCGGGCGCCCAGGTCCTCGAAGGTCGCCAGCGCGGCGCGCAGCGGGGCCCTGGACTCCGCCGTCGCCCGGGCCCTGCGCATGCGCTCGCCGTACGCGAGCTGGACCCGGGCCCGGTCGAAGCGCCACCGTTCGCTCCCGGGAGTGGCCAGCGCCTGGGCGAAGAGCCGCCGGGCTTCCTCGTCGTCCTCGGCGCACAGGGCGGCCGACGCCTCCACCAGCATCGCGTGCCGGGAGGACACGGCGGCGACGCCGGCGACGCGCAGGGCGCGGACGTGCGCGGCGGCCTCCGCGTGCCGGCCGCTGCGGACGCCGGCTTCCACGAGGTGCGCGGCCACCCACAACGCGTGGGGGACGTGGGACGCGAGCGTACCGGCCGGGCTGACCGCGGTGGCGTGCTCGTAGGCGAGAGCGAAGTCCCCGCGGCCCAGGGCCGCCACGGCCGCGGCGTGGTGCGCGTAGTGCGCGGCGCAGGGCGCGCCGTGGCGCGCGGCCCAGCCGATGACGGTCTCGGCCGTCGCGAGGCTCTCGTCCGCCTGCCCGCGGGCGCCGAGGACGATGGACCTGATGTACAGGAAGTACCAGGCGAAAGCACGGTACCCGTGCTCCTCGCAGGCCTGGAGCCCTTCCCGGGCCAGCTCCAGCGCCTCGTCCCAGCCGCCGGTGAGGTAGTCGTCCAGGCACAGGTGGATGAGCGCGGAGAGGTACCGCCGGGCGGGGCCGCCGTCCCGCCCCGCCCGCACCACCTGCCACGCCGCTTCGCGGACCTCGCCGAGGCGGTCGAGGTAGAGGGCTCCCGTGCCCACGCGGGTGACCAGCATGGGGTCGGCCTCGCCGTCCAGGGAGGCCAGCAGGACGCCGAGTTGCGCGTGCGCCGCCGCCCCGGTGCGCGCGGGATCGGAGAACGTCCGTCCCAGCACGGCCAGGATGGCGGGGGGTTCGGGGGTGAGGCGCTCCACGACCAGGTGGTAGGCCCGCCACAGGTCGGGCCGGGCGCCGAAGAAGCAGATCACGGCCAGCACGTGCAGCGCGTCGACGAGCGCCTTGTCCTCCGCCCGGTACCCGTGGGCAGCCGCCGTGGACTCGACGGCGGAGTGCAGCAGGCGGTGGGCCGTGGCCACGCCACCGTCCCCGTTGAGGGCGAGCAGCGCCGACGCCGTGGCGGAGTGGAGCGATTCCGCCCCCTCCGGCGCGGCTCGGCGCGCGTCGTCCAGGAGCCGACGGGCGCTGGACAGCGCTCCGGTGGACTCGGCCCCCAGATACGCCGCTTCCGCGAGGCGACGGCCGCGGTGCGGCCCTTCGGGGGAGAGGGACGCCGAACGGATCAGCGTCCGCATCGCCCCGGCGGCGTCGCCACGGCGCAGGGCGAGGCCCGCGGCGTGCTCCAGCAGTGCGGCGACCTCCTCGTCCGGCTCCAGCGTGGCCTCGCCCAGGTGCCAGGCGCGGCGCTCGGGCCGGTCGGTCAGCACCTGGGCCAGCGCCGCGTGCACCGTGCGTCGTTCGTCGCTGAGGGCCTGTCCCACCACGGCGGAGCGGATGAGTGGGTGGCGGAACGTCAGTCGGCGCGTCCCCTCCTCTATGTACGCCAACCGGGAGCGCTCGGCCGGTGCGAGGTCCTCCAGGTCGCACCCCCGCGCCAGATGGCGTGCGGCCGCCCGCAAGACCGGCAGGTCGCCGGTGCCCTCCAGCGCCGCGATCAGGAGCAGGTTCCGGGAGGGGGCGGGCAGACCGGCGACCCGCGCACCGAACAGCGTCTCCAGCCGGCTGCTCAGGGGCAGGGGCAGGACGGCAGGGGAATCCGCGGCGTCGGGCGGCAGGGCGGTCGGCAGTTCCAGGAGCGCCAACGGGTTGCCGCCCGCTTCGGTCAGCAGGCGGCGGCGCGCACCGCGCGCGAGCCCGGGGAACCTGCTGCCGAGCAGCCGGGTCGCCGACTCGTCGTCGAGGGGCGGGAGTTCGTACGGGGGGACGGCGCCGCAGTCGTGGGGGCGCAGCTCGCCGGAGCGCGCCGCCGCCACGAAACTGATGCCCAGTCCGGTCACCCGGCGGGCGACGAAGCCGAGCACCATGGCGCTGGCGGGGTCGACCCAGTGGAGGTCGTCGACGACGATCAGCAGCGGTTCCCCGCCGGCGACCGTCTGGAGGAGCCGCAGTACGGCGTTGGAGACAAGCAGCGGCTCCGGCGGCCGTCCGTCGTCGAAACCCAGCGCCGTGCGCAGGGCGTCGCGCAACGTGGCCTCCAGGTGCTCCAGGCCGCCGAGGAACGGGAAGAGGATCTGGTTGAGGCACGAATAACCGCAGCCGGACTCGAACTCCACGCCGGCGGCCCTGAGCACCCGGACGCCGTCCGCGAGCGCCGACCCGGCGAGCTCGTCCAGTACGGCGCTCTTCCCCACACCCGCTTCTCCGGCCACCAGCGCCGCACCGCCGCCGGCCCCGACGCGCAGCCGCGCGCGGAGCAGGCGCAGGTCGGCGTCCCGGCCGATCAGCGCGTCCATGGCGCCGAGCGCGCCGGACACACCACCGTCCGCCACCGGGTTCCCCTCCCCCAGACCGCCCCTGTCACTCGCGTACCGGGAGCCGTCCTTCGTCGAGGAGAGTCCCTCCGCACCGCCGAGAACGCTCCTGGCCGCGTCCAGTATGCCGGACGCGCGGGCGGTGACGGCCGGGAGGAGCCCGGTCTCGGGCGGCTCCGTCGGTGGGTACGGCGAAGCGCCCCCGATCTCCTGGAGGGGAGCGGGGGCGCGGCCGTTCGGCGTCAGGCGCCGGTACCACGGGTTACCGGTCCGGCGGTGTATCCGGATGGGGACGTGCCGGGGGTCAGAACTGCCGGGACTGCTTCCACAGAACGTATCCGCCCCAGGCGGTCGCCACCAGGTAGGCCCGGTAGGCGTCCATCACGATCCGCGGGCCCCAGGGAGAGGTCTGGCTCTGGGATTCGCGCACCCAGTTGATGTGTGCGCCGCTGTCCGTGATGGTCTGCACGTGCAGCACCCCGGTCCCCTGCTGCCGGATGGCGACCTGGCCGGTGCCGCTGGGCGCGACGCCGATGGCCGGGTGCGAGTCGGTGAGGACGCCCCCGAGGATCGTCCGGCCGTACCAGTTGCCCGACCCGTAGGGCAGGCGGATGACGTTCACCTGGTTGTCCGTGCCCCGGTAGGCCAGCAGGATGTGGTTGTTGTTGGTGCTGTAGGCCAGCGCCGGGGCGGAGTCGCTGGTCGCGCCGAAGGTGCGGGTCGGAAGGTCCCAGTGGCCGTTCTGGGAGTTGTAGTACATGCCCCAGATCTCGTCGCTGTTGTAACCGCGGAAGGCCAGGTAGGCGCCGTTGTTGGGGGTGGCGGTGACGGCCACGGAGAGGCCGTCGAGCGTCCGGGCGCCGTTCGGGACCTGCCTCCAGTTGTCGAACCGCGCGTACCGGTGACCGTTGTCGCCCACCGCGACCGAGAGGGTCGTGTAGTAGATGAACCCGTTCGAGCCGGTGTGGAAAAGCAGGAACTGGGCCTGCCCGCCCACGAAGACGATCTGGGGGCTCGCCTGGGTCTGGCCGGGGAGGGTCAGCGGCTGGCTGTGGTTGAGCGACAGGTACATGTTGCCGTTGTCGTGGCCGTGCCACACCTGGAAGAGGTCTCCATTGGCGGCCCGGGCCTCGCCCATGATGCCGTTCGCCTGCACGGGAGTGTTGCCCTCGATCTCGTTGGCCCATCTGGTGCTCTCGCCGGGCTCCAGGGCGGACGCTGGGGAGTTCGAGAACAGCAGGACGGCGAACGCGGTCGTCATCGTGACCGCGAGTAGCCGCGACTTGGCCAGGATGGAATGCATGGGTGTCCTCAGGGGAGAGCGGTCACGGGGGTGGACGGCCAATGCGACCGGGGAATGTGGGGGCGAGGCCGGGCGGCCCAGTGGTGGGTCGTGAGCGTTGCAGCCGGCGACGATTCCCCGGTCGCGTGGGGTGTTCCTGCCATCGATGTCACTGTTCCCGACCGGGGGCGTGCGCGGCATCGGTCAGGTGACTGTCGAGCGCGCGCGCTCGTCTAGGTATCTCGTCTCCTCCCGGATGCCACTGCGATCTCTCCCTGGATGCCTCCGCGCCGGACCTGTGCCCGGCGAGGGGCTGGAGAAGCGGCCCGGCCGAACCCCACCAGCCTTGCCGGCCCAATGACTTACGTGCTATCTGTTCCTGACTCACCCCCGCCGTCGCCCTCAACCGATGGTGGCGAACCACCACTGGACACGGCATTGACCTCTGCCGACGGTTTTCACGAACTACTGGTAGTCGCTCGGATACGGCCCGTTCTTTTTCCATCCGGTCCCCCGCCTCACGAACCAGGCAGGAAAAGCGCCTACGGAGGAGTCGAGTCCATGTCCGAGACTGATCGTTGACATGGGTGGACGAACAGAGCTACGTTCTGCTCACTCAAGAACTGCTCACATCATGGCAACGGATATCCAATACCGACTTCTGCAACAAGCGCGGCACAGCAGAATATCTCGGCGTGGACCGCTGTTTGCGGTAACCGCATCCCCGAACCGGTCAGTGAGGAAGTAGCGAGAGCCTTTCGACATCCCTCTGCCCGCCACCGTTCCGCGAGATGCTCTGACCCATCGCGCGCCTCGCCGTGCCATGGTCGCTGCGCTCGAACCGCAGCGACCGGCTGGGCACCGCCCGGGCTCGAACGAAGGTTTTCATGGAAAAGCTCTTCACCTGTTCCCCCGATGGCTGTCGTTACGCCTACATCCGACTCGGCAGCGACGAGGGAACGACGCCGCCCCTGCTACTCCTGTCGCATTTCCGTGCCAGCATCGACATGTGGGATCCGGCCCTGCTCGAGAGGCTGGCGGTGGACCGCGCGGTCATCGTCGTGGACAACCGCGGTATCGGCCTGTCGGACGGAGCGACCCCGACCACGGTCACGGCCATGGCGGAGGGAATCGCCGAATTCGCGGCGTCACTGGGACTGATCGGCATCGATGCACTCGGGTTCTCACTGGGCGGTTATGTGGCCCAAGAATTGGCGCGCATCCGGCCGAACCTGGTGCGCCGCCTGGTACTCGCCGGCACCGCGCCGCGCGGATTCGGTGAGGAAGTCGCCGCAGGAGGCCGAGTACAGTCGATCATCAGCAAAAAGCTGATCAGCCCCAAAGACATCATCCACCTGTTCTTCCCTCCGACCGCAGCCGGCCGGGCACACGGCATCGAGTACATCCGCCGCCTGTCCCGATACCGGGTCGGCCCTGGCGGCGGCGTCACCGAAACCTCCTGGCGAGCTCAGCTGGAAGCCGCGACGGCCTGGGGAGCACGTGATCCGCTGGCCGTCCGGGAGCTCGAGGCGATCACGCAACCGACCCTCGTCGCACACGGAGAACTCGACATCATGGTCGCTGCGGAAAAGAGCATCATTTTGGCGTCACATGTGCCACATTCCGTACTCAAGATATATCCCGACACCGGGCACGGATTCCTGTTCCAGGCGCACGAAGAATTCGGTGCCGACGTGGTGCGCTTTCTGGTGGATGAGTCGTCCCAGCACGCCGTTCTTTCCTAGGTGGAGATGAAGTGGAGTCGACTGAGCAAGGCGCCGGACAGGCGCCCCGATGCCCGTTCGAGCTGGACGTCAACGGTTCCGATCAGCACGCGGAGAACACCCGCCTACGGGCGGCCGGCAGAGCCGTACCGGTCCAACTCCCTGGCGGTGTGCGGGCCTGGGCGATTCCGCACCATGAAGACCTGCGCCGGGTGCTGACGGATCCCAGGATCGCCAAGGGGATCGCCCACTGGGGCGCAGCGGCCCGCGGCGAAGTGCCGGACGGGTGGCCATTGATCGGCTTCGTCGCGACCGACAGCGTCATCAACTCTCACGGCGCGGATCACCGGCGGTTGCGCGGACTGGTCGACCAGGCGCTCACCCCGGCACGGGTGGAGGCCATGCGCCCTGGGGTGGAACACCTCGTCGACGCGCTCCTCGACCGGCTCGCCGCACGGCCAAGGGACCGACCGGTGGACTTCCGCAAGGCATTCGCCTATCCCATCCCCACCGCCGTCATCTCGGACCTGTTGGGCGTCCCGCAGCGCAAGCGACGTCTGCTGCACGTGCTCACCGGCATGCAGACCCGGACGAACAACACCCCCGAACAGGTCCTGGAGATCGACGGGCGGATCGAAGCGCTACTGCGGGAGATCGTGGCGGAACGTCGCGACGCCCCCGGGGACGACCTCATCAGCGCGCTGCTCATGGCACGCCGAGCCGGAGACGACAGGCTCAGCGACAGCGAACTGCACGGCATGATCCTGCTGATGTTCTTCGCCGGCCACCAGAGCGTCATCAACGTACTCGTCAATGCCTGCCACGCGCTGCTCACCCACCCCGAACAGCTCGCGTCCGTCCGCGCCGGGGAGGTCTCGTGGAGTGCCGTGGTGGAGGAGACGATGCGCTGGAACGGTGCGGTGAACCAGTTCCCGATGCGCTATCCGCTCGAGGACATCGTCATAGGAGACGAGACGATCCACCGGGGAGAAGCCATCCTCGCGTCCTTCGGCTCGGCGGGCCGGGACCCGAAGCACCACGGGGTGGACGCGGAACGCTTCGACGTCCACCGCCGACAGGCCGGCCACCTCGGCTTCGGGCACGGCCCGCACTTCTGTATCGGGATACACCTGGCACGTCTCCAGCTCGAGACGGCACTGGCCAAATTCTTCACCCGTTTCCCCGAGGTGCGGCCGGCGCCGCCCGACACATGGACCGTGCGGCCAGTGCCCTCGTTCGTCAGCAACAGCATCGAGGAACTCCCCGTGCTCCTCGGCCCTGCCGCGGGAATCAGGACACGCTGACGCCGAACGCACGCACGGTCGCGGCGCCCGGCGACACGCACCGCACGGCAGAGGGCTCGCCGGCGGCCCGCACGGACCAACAGAGAGGACGCCCCTCGTGACCACGCCAAGAATCGCCCTGCTGGCACCCACCACCGCCGTCTCCCCCGCCGAACAGCTCACCGTCCCCGCCTTCGGTGACGTCGCCGTGGACCGGCCGGCACACGCGGACTGGCAGCGCTACCTGCACGAGTTCGACCCGTCAGCCGATCTCGCGGCGGTGTGGATCGACGCGGACGCCGAGCCACTGCCCGCCGTCCGGGCGCTGCGGTCCCACACGAGGTTCGATCGGACCCGGGTGTACGTCGTCGGGCCCGGTACGGCCGGCCCGGTCCCCGCCTGGGCGGAAGCACTGGACGTCGAGGACATCGTGCGGCCCGCCGCGGTGGCGCCCGGAGGGTTCACCACCTCGGTCGAACTGGCCCTGCGGGCACACCGCGCGTTGATGACGGACGACCTCTACACCGACTACTACCTCGACATGACGTTCAACAAGATCTTCGACTGGTTCGAGACGACGCGCTGGGACTGGACCGAGGTGGACCTGGACCACATCGAGCACGGCATGCTGGACGAACGCACCGTGGACTTCCTCACCGAGGCAGCCGTGATCGAGTTCGGCACCCTGCCCGGTGCCCACAACTTCCTGCGGGAGTGGCAGGGCGAGGCCAGCTTCTCCTCCTGGGCCCTGCAATGGGGCGCGGAGGAATCCCGTCACTCGCTGATCCAGGCCCGCTACCTGGACCGCATCGGGGTCAAACTCCGTTCGAAACACGCGCTCTACAAACGTGAGCCGTACCCGCAGGGCGACGTGCGCTCCGCCACCCTGATGATGAACGTGATCTCGGAGTCACGCGCGTCCGCCCTCTACAAGTCGCTCGCGGCCCATGTGTCGGAGCCGGTGATCCGCAAGATCTGGCGGCTCCTGGCTCGGGACGAGGCCCGGCACTGCCGTGCGTTCTCGGTCTTCATGCGGGAACTGTGCGACAGCGACCCGGCCCATCGTGCCGCCGCGCTGCGCATGGCCTACATCTGGCTCGCGGACCGGCGCAACGGCGTCAAGCACCCGGCGGGCATGTTCTATCCGCACTCCACGTCCTCGGCCGGTATCCGCCGGATCGAGGCCCTCCAGCAGGACTCGGTGGACGCCGCGGACGCCAAGGTGATGTCGATCGTCCGGCTCCTGGCGGACGACGACTCCCTGGAGACCCCGCGGGACATCAAGGCCAAGCTGCGCGCTCTGGCCCACCGGCCCGGCGCTCGCTGACCGGCGCTCCAAGCGTCCCTCTTCCGACCGCGCCCCGACGCGTCGGCCTCACAGAAACAGGACAACAGCACGCCATGTCACAGATACGTGTCACTGACATCGAGCGAACAATCCGCCACATCGTCGCCGAGCAACTGCGCGTCACGGCCGAGGAGGTGGACGTGGACGCCGATCTGCGCGCCCTGCCGCGTTTCGACTCGATACACGCGCTCCAGATCGTGCTCGAGATCGAGCAGCACTACGACATCGAGGTGGAGGACCACATCGTCTTCGAGACGAGTACCGTACGGGAGTTCGCGGCCGCGGTCGCCGGGGTGATCGCGGAGGCGGGCTCGGAGGCGGGCTCGGAGCCGGTGTCGTGACACTTTTCGCAGCGCTCGGCCGCGTCGCCGAGCGGAGGTCCGGGCGGGGCATACGCGTACTGCACCGGGGCCGGGACGGCGACGCCCTGTCCTACACCGACCTCTTCACCGAAGCCGGGCGGGTGGCGGTGGGGCTGCTGTCCCGCGGAGTGGAGCCCGGCGAACGGATTGCCCTCGTCCTGCCGACGTCGGTGGACTTCGCACGCGCCTTCTTCGGCGTGCTGGCGGCCGGCGCGGTCGCGGTGCCACTGCCCGGACCCGCTCCCTTCGGGTCGTCCGACGCCTACCTTCGGCGCACCGCCGCCGCACTGCACCGCTCACGGGTACGGACCGTGCTCACGGCTCCCGCCATGCTCCCGCTGCTCGGTCCGGGACTGTCCACCGGCGCCCGCCCGGTCGACGTCCTGCTGGTGTCGGAGGTGGCCGAGCCGGGAACGGCCCACGTCGCACGGACGGCGTCGGACCAGGCCGTGGTCCAGTACACGTCGGGAACCAGCAGTGAGCCACGGGGCGTCGTGCTCAGCCACGGCAACGTGGCGGCCGGGGTGGAGGCCATCGCCCGCGGCACTCGGCTCACCGCATCCGACGTCGGCTGCACCTGGCTGCCCCTTTTCCACGACATGGGTCTGATCGGTTCCTTCCTGACACCGGTACTGCACGATGTCGACACTCATCTGATGACGCCCGAGGACTACCTGCGTAACCCCAGGGGATGGATTGAGGCCATGGGGCGGCTGGGTGCCACCTACACCATGGCTCCGGATTCCGGCTACCGATACGTCCTGCGACGCGACGCGGGGCCGCTGACCGGGCTGGACCTTTCCCGCTGGCGCATCGCGGTCAACGGTGCCGAGCCGGTCGACCGGCGGCTTCAGGATGCCTTCGTCGAGCGCTTCGCACCCGCCGGCCTGGCGAAGAACGTCTTCCTGCCGGCCTACGGACTGGCGGAGGCGACCCTGGCGGTCGCCTTCCCCCCGCTCGGCCGGCCGACCAAGGTGGTGCGCGCCGACCGGGACGAACTGAACCGGGGCCGGTATGTACCGGTGTCCCCCGGCGCCGGGCCGTATCGCGAACTGGTCAGCGTGGGAACGCCGGTGCGGCGTACCGAAGTGCGTCTGACCACCGCGAGCGGCGAGCCGGCCGCGAACGGCACGGTCGGTGCCATCGAGGTCCGGGGTGCCTCCGTCTCGAGCACCGGGTACGACCACCACCCGGAGGAGAGCCGTCGCATCCTCCTGCCGGGCGGCTGGGTGGCGACCGGTGACCTGGGCCTGTGGCACGACGGCGAGCTGTACATCGTGGGCCGCACGAAAGAGGTGATCATCGTCTTCGGTGCGAACCACTGGGCGAGCGACATCGAGGCAGTGGTGCGGGACACTCCCGACGTCCCTGTCCATGGCGTCCTGGCCGAGCAGATCTGGAGCGACGAGGGAGGCCGGCTCGGCCTCGTCGTCGAGACGACGCAGCAGGACGAAGCGGACCGTCGTGCAACGACGCAACACATCCGCGCGCGCCTCGTGGCCGAGCTGGGCATCACGCCCGACGAGATCGTGTTCGTGCGCCGGGGTGGAATCGCCCGTACCTCCAGCGGCAAAGCGCTGCGCCGCCGCCCGCCAGCCTCTGACCCGCGCACGTCCCGCTCCGGCGCATGACGCGCCCGGAACAACGGACCACACCGCGCGTCCCGGAGTCCCCTGGCCACCTGCCGGGGAACCACACCCCGTACGACCCCGCCCTGGAGGCCTCTCATGGCGCATCACAGCGCATATCTGCTCGGTCATTCCGACAGTGAGCACCAAAGGCTGTCACTGCAGAGCAAGGCGGTCACGCCGTTCACCGAGCGCATTCTGCGGTCGGCCGGAGTACGTCCGGGGATGAACGTCCTGGACATCGGCGCCGGACTGGGCGACGTCTCCCTGCTGGCAGCCGATCTGGTCGGGCCCGCTGGGCACGTCGTGGGAATCGAGCGTGACCCCGAAAGCGTCCACAAGGCGCGCATCCGGGCGCGGGACGCGGGTCTCGCGAGCTCGGTGCGGTTCGAGGTCGCGGACATCGACAGCTTCACGTGGCCGGAGAAATTCGATGTCGTGGTCGGCAGATACATCCTGATGTATCTGCCCGATCCCGCTTCGACGCTCCGCCACCTGGCTTCCCTGCTGAAACCGGACGGGATCGTCGTCATGCACGAGATGGACTTCACCAATACGTCGCCGTCCCATCCGCCGCTGCCGGAGTGGGACCAGTACTACGCGCTGTGGCCCAAGCCCTTCCTGGCCGTCGGCGCCGTCCCCGACTTCGGCCCCCGCCTCACCCGGACGTTCCTCGACGCCGGCCTTCAGCGCCCGGAGGTGGCCACCTGGGTGCCGGTGGGGGGCTCCGGCGATTCCGCGGTTCTCGACTGGCTCAGCACCACCTGCCGCGAGATCGAGTGGCCGCTGCGTACCGCCGGTGTCACGGTGCCGGACCACCTCCGCTTCGACGACACCCTGCCGCAGCGCCTGCAGGACCTTGTCCTGTCCCGCGGAGCCCAGGTCAGCGGGCCGACGCAGTTCGGTGCCCACGCGCGGCTGGAGCCGCTGAGAGGAGGTGGGAACGCGTCGTGCGCGCGCGAAGTGGCGAACGACTGACCGAGGGCGCCGGAGCGGCTGCCCTTCCGAACAGGAGTCATTGACCATGTCCGGCGCTTTCGATCACCACACGCTCGGCCCCCTGCCGTCCTTTCTGGCAGCGCCACCACGTGAGGCCGTCGAGCGGGTGCAGATGCCCACAGGGGACCACATGTGGCTGGTCACCGATTACGCCGTGGGGCGCGCCGCACTGGCCGACACACGTCTCAGCAGAGCCGCGGCCACCCACCCCGATGCCCCGAAATGGGGTTCCGTCGACCTCTCACCCAACTCGATCATGAGTCTGGAGGGCCCGGACCACGCCCGGCTGCGCCGGGTCGCCGGAGCGGCGTTCACCAGCACGCGGGTCGCCGCACAGGCAGCAGTCGTCGAGGAGGCCGCTGAGGCACTGCTCGATCAGTTACAGGCCAGGGGGCCGGGCGCCGACCTGGTGAGCGGTTATGCCTCGCCGCTTCCGATGGTCGCGTTGAGCTCCCTGCTCGGCGTGCCCGTCGCGGACCGGCCCGTTTTCGACGTCGCCGTGACCGCCCTGTTCGACATGACGCCTCGGGGAGTCCGCAGAAGGGGCCGTCACGTCGTGACGCTCATCGAGTACATGTCCTCACTGATCGACAGAAAGCGAGATGCGCCTGGGCAGGATCTCCTGAGCGCGCTGGTGCAGGTCGAGCAGTCGGGCGATATCTCCCGCACCGAGTTGATCAATCTCGGACTGGCACTTCTCATGGCCGGTTACGAGACCACCGCCCATCAACTGAGCCTCGCGATACTCGAACTGCTCACCGGTGACGTGCCCGATCGGGGATCTGTGGAGGCGCTGGTCGATGACTTGCTCCGCAAGACGCCGTCCACACCCATCAGTTTTCCGCGAGTGGCCGTCGAGGATCTCGTCCTGGGCGAGACGATGGTGCGTCGAGGAGAAGCCGTCATTGTCTCGTTGCTGCACTGCAACCACGATGCCGAAGTATTTCGCACATCGGGCGTGAAGAGCGGCGCCCGCCAACCGACCCACCTCACGTTCGGACACGGCGCCCACCGATGCATGGGCGCGCCGCTGGTCCTTCTGCAGATGAAGATCGCGCTGACCCGCTTATGGCAGCGTTTTCCCGGCCTGCGACTCGCCCCCGGGGACGGATCCCTGGTGTGGCGGGAGGGCCTCGCGACGCGCGGTCTGTCAAAGCTGGTCGTCGACTGGTAGCCGATCCGCTCGCGTCGCGCGTCGATACCGGCTTGGCTGCGGCCGTTCGCGGCGGACCGGACGCCCAGGGACCGTCGGGGCCTCGAGCGGTCCTAACCCGATCACGCTCAGGACATCGCATGGATGCGGCTCGCAGCCGGCATGCGCATGCTCCGTGACCACGACGAGCGGACGGCCGCAGTGACTGAAGGCACCTGACCAGGCCCGAGTCCTTACGTACATCCTGGAGAAACACCGGCAAGGCCCCGGATTGCTGCGCCCCTGAGAACGGTGGCGGATCCGTTCGTGCCTGTTGACGGCTCCTCAGCGGTTCCGGCGGTGTCGCCGCACGTCGTCCAGGGGCCAGTAGTACGGCGACGTCTGGTCGATGGTGGCGTCGAGGGCTTCCAGCAACGCGTCACCACGGGGGTCGTCGCGAAGAGCCAACTGCACCGCGGCTGTGACCCGTACGGCCTCCTCGGAATCGGAAAGGCAGGCGGCCAGGGCGTCGCAGGGCTCGGGGTCGTCGGCCGGGGCCCGCAGGAGGGCCCGGCAGGCGATTTCCCGGACCTGGGCGTCGGTGTCCCGGGTGCAGGCGAGGACGGCGGCCAGCACGTCGGCGTTCGCTTGCTGCATCTGCCAGTGCAGCCCGCCGACCGCCCGGGCCCGGACCCGTGCGTCGGAGTGACGGGTCAGGGCGGGCAGCGGCTTCTGTGCGCGTGGGTCCATGGCTTCGGCCAGTCCGGTGGTGAGAGGCCGCATCACGCGCGGGTCCTCCTCCCGCTCCGCCCAGGGAAGGAAGAGGTCGACGAGCGGGCCGTCGAAGGGGGATTCCTCGTCCTCACCGCTTTCGTCGTAGAGGTTGATGCAGCGCAGCACGTCCGCGCCGAAGTAGCGCGCCAGCGGATCGGGGTGGTGGCGTAGAGCGGTGGCGGCGTCCCAGATGGCTGGCCGTGCCGGGGCTTTGCGTCCGGCGGCTGCGACGATGGCCGCTCCCCACACGGGGTGGTCGACCTCGGGCTCGGCCATGGCGCGGTCCAGCAGTTCGGTGAAGGGCGTGGGGATTTCGCAGCACCATTCGAGGTGGGTGAGAATCGCGGTGTGGCCGTCGCGGACTATCTGCCCGTCCACTACCAGCTCGCGGCAGACTTCGCCGTTGCCGTCGCGCAGGGTTCGCCGGTGGCTTCCCGCTCCGGTGCCGGTGGTGTGCCAGTGGCGGGCCAGTGCGAGCGCGTCGCGCCCCTCGCGGTCCGTGATCCGGGGGTCGGCCCCGGCGAAGTGCAGGGCAGTGGCGATGTCATGGGCCCCGCGCTCGACGGCACGCAGCAGGGGCGTGCGGCCGTCGGTGTCGACGCCGTCCAGGTCCAGCGAGTCGAGGTCGGCCAGCTTCAGCAGGACATCGAGGACCTGGTGATCGAGGGCGTCCGCGGCCAGGCGCAGGGCGGCTGCCACGTGCGGGCCGCGCGCGTGCGTGGTGCCGTATTCCTCCTGGAGCAGGGCGGCCACTGCCTTGGTGTCGCTGTTGCGGACGGCCGCCAGGAGCGGGTGTTCGGGGATGGTCATACGCACAGGTGGTGGAGAAGCCTTTCAGAGAGAGCGCGGCTGTTCCCGCGGCAGTAGGACTCGGGCGGTGGCGAGGTCGCCGTCTCCAGCGAGGCCGTACTGCGATGAACGTTACGGCAACGGCTGGGTCCTGGTCACGGCCGAATCCGTCCCGGCCTCGGACGAGCCCGACGTCAGCGATTCGGCCCCGGAACCGTTCCGCCTCCCAGCCTCATTCCGACACCATGCCCTGAACAGGCAAGATCAGCAGACCCAGCGAAGCATTATGGGGTAGGCCGGTGCCGACCGGCATCGGCCTCGACCCACCCAGGAGGGCACACCATGTTCGACCCCGCCCGGAAGTACCCGTTCCCCGATGCCCTGGGACTGGACGAAGCGCCTGCACCACATCCACTGCTCGCCCCGGTGAGCGGGCTGCTGGGGACCTGGACCGGCCGAGGCCGCGGCGGGTATCCGACGATCGGCGAGGAGTTCATGTACGCGCAGGAGGTCACCTTCAGCCATGACGGGCGGCCCTTCCTCCACTACGAGGCGCGCGCCTGGCTGATCGACGCGAACGGCACCCCGCTGCGGCCATCGGCCCGGGAGAGCGGATGGTGGCGTATCCAACCCGACGGGCGCGTCGAGGCCCTGATCACCCAGCCCACCGGCATCGCGGAGATCTCGGTCGGCAACGCGGCCGAAGGCGTGATCGACCTCGCCACCGACCAGGTGGCCCTCGCCCCCACCGCCAAGAAGGTCATTGCCACCCGCCGTCGCTACACCCTGATCGACGAGGACACCCTCGCCTTCATCCACGACCTCGCGGCGGTCGACCAACCGCTCCAACACCACCTCACGGCCCAACTCCGCCGCGAGCGCACCGAGTAGCCCCCCCAACCGCCCCGGAACGGGCGGCGCCGCTGCGCTGCCGGCGAGCTACCGCCAACCGTCCTCGGCGACCTTCGGCATCCTCCGGAACACCGCGACGCAGCGGGCGGCATCGGCCCAGGACAGCGGGGCAGGCTACCTCGCAGCCCTCCGAGCTACCGGATAACACGTGGTCAGAACACATCGAGCGGATCGGGCTCTACGCCAGAACGACACCGGGCGGGTCGGTCCGCCCGGCCCTGATCAGCTACCTCGCCCGCGAGTTCCAGCGCCGCGCGGTGAACCGTAGATTGTGCCCATGATCGAGGAAGCGTCGCCCGAGAAGTTAGAGCCGTCAAGCACGAGATGTGGGAAGCATGCTGCTCCCAAGCACGCCAAGGCTGGCGGGGTACTACGGTCGTCCGCGCTGATGGCAGCCGGAACGGTGGTCTCGCGTGCCACCGGACTGATCCGGCAGGTGCTGCAGGCCGCCGCCTTGGGCACCGGGCTGCTGGCCACCACCTACAACCAGGCCAACACGGTGCCGACCAGCTTGTACTTCCTGTTGATCGGCGGCGCGCTGAACTCCGTCCTGGTCCCGCAGCTGGTCCGGGCCCGAGCCGAGGACCCCGACGGCGGTGCCGCGTTCGAGCAGCGCTTGGTCACCCTCGTGCTGTGCGTTCTCGGGGTCGGCGCCGCACTGACTACCCGGGCCGCTCCCGAGATCATCAGCATCTATCAGCCGGACACACCCGCCACGCGCGACGCGTTCGAGCTGACCGTGGTCTTCGCCCGCTTCCTGCTCCCGCAAATCTAAGACCGTGTCCTATATGGCTGTTGTCCGTTGGTGTGGGCATGGGGAGCGGGCGGTGGGGCTGGATTGTTCCTGGCGGTTTGTGGCCGTTGGTGAA